>JARRRJ010000009.1:0-12219 GCA_037380865.1 Sedimentisphaerales bacterium | reverse complement strand
GAAGCCTGTATGCAAGTTGTTTGAGAAATTTTCTTCGTCGGGTCGGATCACGCGAGAACATGGTTGTAAGATGTAACTTGCTTGTGGTTTCGTTGACAATTGATTGTGCTTCCATCGAAGAATACCGGTTATGTCTGGTGAACCAGTAAGAAATTCCTTTGTTGAAGGGATAGTGGATAAAGTGACTTTTCAGATATCCCTTTGTTCCGTTAGTGCAGTACTCCTCGTTAATGCTTCTTTTAACTGTCACCCGGCCTCTTTTTACAAGCCTTCCTGCCCAGGTCGGGTATCCAGTGTGTCGCAGAGTTCTTCCGAGAAATATGTCCCTTCGCCTGAAATGATATATCGATACGCCGCCGTTCATTGAAATTGCCGATATGATTTCATCGTATATCTCTTTAGGCCAGCGCTCGTCGGCGTCAACCATAAGTATCCAGGGATTCTTATATTCGACTTCTCTGAGAGCCGCGTTGCGCTGACTTGCATAGTCGTCGAAATTCCGCTGAAATACGCGCGCTCCCAAGTTGCGGGCTATATCGACAGTTTTGTCTGTGCTGTACGAATCGAAAACAACAACATCATCCGACCACGCAACACTCTCCAGGCAGCCTGGCAAATTCTTTTCTTCATTAAGCGTCAGAATTAATACGGAAACACACATATTTATGTTGCCATTCCTCTTTAAGAGTTAGACTTTCGACTTTACATGTTCAGGTGCGGCTATATTGGTTAAAGTGCATGCCTGGCCGTTTATCCAGTCGCTTAGAATTGCATTAGCCGCTGAATCCACAGTATTTTCATTATATATGACAACAATATCCGGAATTTTCATCATTCTTTTGTACAATTTTCGCCGCAGCTTGAAAGATATGTCACGCGTCACATCAGGTCTGTGAGTGACAATACTTTCTGTATTTCGCACAATCAGATATTGCCTTGTAAATGCAGGCAGAACTCTCACAAATCGCTTATACCATTTTCCTCGAAGCAGGTCATATCGTTTTGTATCGACAATTAAATCTATGATGACATCCTGGATCCATCTGTCACAAACTACTACATCTACGTTCTTGAGAAGCAGTTTTATTTCCAGCAGTAAACGTCCGAGCCATACATCGAGCCATGTCAATATTATGTAGAAACTTGAAAATAATCTACTCTGATAGAACTCGTGTCTCCATATGTATTGACCATCAATTTTATAACGTCTACTTAAGCCGACAAGCCTGCACAGGCCATGAACTGGTTTTACAAGCCGATGGTTGTATCTCATCCACGCGTATTGCGTCTTATATCCTTGTTGTTCGAGCTTTTTGAGGAGATGCTCTATGACAGTTGTTTTGCCGCAGCCGTCTATACCGCTTATGACTATAAACTGTTTCATATCAGGAAACTCTTTCCAAAAGAACTACAGATTCATTAACTATTGCTTCCTGGGCAATAGTTGACCATTGTCCTGCGACTTGCTCCCATGTCGGATGAGAACGAAATACTTTTTGAGCTGAATCGCACTTGTCCAGGTAGAACTTCTTGTCCCGAAGCAGTTTGAGCATTGCATCGCTCAGGGATTTGATTGATCCTGACGGAACCTGCATTCCGAATTTCTCAGCAAAGTCTCCTGTTCCTCCGGGACCAGTCGTTATTACAGGTTTACCGTGTCCCGCCGCTTCGATTACTGCTAAAGGTATTTCAGAAGGAACCAGTAGGAAAGGCAGAGTGACAGCATAACAGGCTTTCATAAAGCAGTTCATATCAGCTTTCGAGACGGATTGCCAAACACAGAAAATGCGTTCGTTGAAACTTATTTTCTGCACCAGTTTGCGAATTTTTGCGGATTCAGTACCTGAATCGGACCTGAAAAGACAGACGAGGCAAACATCATCTGTCTTGTTAGCCAGCGATACAAACGCTCTAAAAAACTGTTTGATACCTCTTATTGAAGTCGGAGGACCAACAAAGAGATAAAATGGTCTTCTCGCAAGTTTTTCTGAAATTTCTTTGAAGATATCAGGCTTGCCATCTTCTGAAAGTTCCGAGTGCGAGGGTTTTCCGGACAAGATTGTAAAAATCTTATCTGAAGGCCAGCCTGCCTGACACGCTCTTTGCCTGGTGTAATCGGAAGCCGTAATCATAGAGCACGAACGTGCGCTCAACATCTGTTTCACGAGATATTTTTTAGGATATAGTGACTGAATCAAATAGGGGATTACCGTACGAAGATTCAAGTTCGGAATAGCTTTCAAAACCTGATTCAGCAGGTAGTAAGCGCCGGGAACATACCAGACAACTGGCATGTCAACTCCTTCGAGCAGCATTTTTTGACGCGCCGCGCTGCGCCATGCGGCAGGCAGGAATACAACATCGAACATTCTTTCTTTTAAGATGCTGCAAAAACTCTTAAGACTATTTTTATTGTATGGTTTCTCTATTTCTGTAATAAGACAATTGTCATAATACCAATTCTCTTGCGAAGGGTAACAGCGTCCGGAAAAAACTTCAGTTTGATGCCCAAACAGATTTGAATTTGACGCAACCTCCAGCACCATTCGCCAAGGCATCAGGTGTTTATTTCCACAGACTAAGTCATTCGTATAAAATGCCATCTTCATTATAAGAAGCTTTCCCATTCAGATGAATTTACTTTGAAGCGAGGTTTTATAGGTTTGCACGGATGTCCAACACAAACCATACCAGCCGGAATATTTTTTACTACCACTGACCTGGCGCCGATGACTGCATTCTCACCGATAGTGATTCCCGGAGCGACAAAAACGTCAGCGGCTATCCATGTGCCTTTCTTAATTACAATAGGCTTTGTAATCATATCGAACTCGGGACGTGTATAATCATGGGTACCTGTACAGAGGAA
Source organism: Sedimentisphaerales bacterium (assembly GCA_037380865.1). Taxonomy (GTDB): domain Bacteria; phylum Planctomycetota; class Phycisphaerae; order Sedimentisphaerales; family Anaerobacaceae; genus JAFGPS01. Next base: position 9,350 of record JARRRJ010000009.1, on the reverse strand, counting down.
GACACGCTGGGATATAGTGACATAATCGTCTATTTTTATTTTTCCGAGGTTGAATATCCACGCTCGTTCGCCTATGGTGCTGTATCGGCCAATTTCAAGGTTCCACGGAAATTCTATTCTTGCGCTGCGCTGGATGCTCGCCTGTTCGCCTATTTTGGCTCCGAACAATCTCAAAATCCATCTTCTCCAAGCGTACATCGGACGGAGCGAGCACTTAAACAAAAGAAAACCTCCAATCCACCAAAGCAGGCGGCCAATCTGCTGCCTTCTCGTGAAAGGCGCGCGGATTTGATTCTCATAACACCAGTCTTCGGCTATGTTTGTAGAGTAGATTTCAGCCATGAGAGGTTCCCTTAATTTTCATATGCTTTTAATTTCTGGCGTTTGAGCCGTGAAAGGTGACCATAAACGTTTCAAGCTGGCGCATAAGGATTCCATTGAAAATTCCCTGACAGCAAGTTCTCTTGAGAATTCTTCAGCTCCGGAAAGCTCCAGGACGTCAAGCATTCGCTGCGCATAGGTAGTGACATTTCTGTCTGAAAGGATGAAACCGTTTTTGCCTTCGACAATCAACTCTTGTGCGCCGCTAACATCTGTACTTACAAGCGGTCGACCGCAGGCAATCTGCTCTATCATCGCAACTGAGAATCCCTCAACGAAGGAAGCAAACAAGCCTGCGTCTGCACAGGCAATGAACTCGGCTACCTGCTCCGGCGGCCGCATTCCGAGGAACCTTACCGAATCAGAGATTCCTTTTTTAGCTGTTAATTTGATGAGACTCTGGCGCTCCTCGCCATCACCGACAATTAGAAGCAGCGCGTCCGGGCGTGAATTGTTTACAATTCTGAATGCTTCGAGAATGAATGGAATATTCTTCTGTTCAGCAAGACGGCCGACGAAGACATAGACAGGGATATCGAGCGGAATGCCCAGCTTAGCTCTCATTTTCATTTTGGGAAGCGGTCTGAATATGTCAACATTTGTCGCGGTCGGTAGCGGCGTTATTTTTATATTTGTTCCGAGTTTGTGCAAATGTTTCTGATGCGCGGCGATGGCGTCCTTTGAGGCCGCTGCCAGAACAATATTGGCTTTACGCACAGCAATCGCATGTACAAAAGCATATGGTGCTGCTAAAATTCTTCCGAGTATTCTGTGAGTACCATATCGTATGGAATTATGCAAGCCCGGGTAATAATAACAAATGTCCCATTTGCCCGGCCAGAATGCGAAGAACCATAGAACCGCCCATGTCTGGGAAAAAACAGACTTAATACCAATTTCTTTTATCACTTTTCTGAACTTCCACAAAGCAAGAGCGAAACGAAAATTTCTTGATATTAAAATTGTTTTTTCAACATGATCACGATTTATTACAGGCAGGAACATGCATTTGCGCCCGTAAATTTCTGCACGGGTCCATTTGCCGATGCGATATTTTCCCGAAGTCATTCCGACAATTGCCAAGTTCTCACCGAACGATTGAACAATCTGACCCACAATGGCTGCGCCGCCGCCTCCATACAATTGTTTGTCAAAATCTTCAGGCTCAACAAGCAGCAATGACATAGAAATTCCTTTCAGATTGATAACGTGTTAATTCGAACTTCTGTACTTTCCGGATAATGTTTATCGAGACGAGGATCGTTCTTTTTCAAAAAAACCGGTGTCTCGTCGGCTCTCATTTTTTTCAAAAACCTGATATCATCCGCAAGATAAATATCGAGCGGCTGCCGGCAAAACAAAGCTATCACTTTTTCACGAAACAAGACTGCAGCTGCGATGATACCGTTCACAAATCCTTTTCGTCTGAGCAGCCGGATATCCAAATCACTGCGTTCATGCCACTGTCTGCGCGAAACACTGCCGAAAATCATTACTCCCGAGACGGCGCTGATATTTCTCAGCCTGTCTGCCATGGAATTAAGATAATCGCACGTTGTTTTTTCTCCAGGATTACGCAGGCCCGGAAAAGTAAATAATATCCCCGCCCACCAGTTGCAGTTGAATATCCAGTTGAGCGTATGAGTTGCGAAAAGGCTTCCAGCCCATAGCCAAATATTGGAAAGCGAAATCTCGAATATTCTGCTGATCAGTAACGAAAAGAACGCTGTCGGAACAAGTTCGAAAACTATTCGTGCCGTTCGTTGAGTTCTATCAAGATAAAAGAATCCCTGATGCGCCCATCCTCGCGGTATGTTCCATAATTTCGCTTTTCCGCCTGCAACTGCTTTTCGTTTTTCTTTTGCATACAGCCGGCTTGAGAGTTGGCTATGGGATTTTCTGACACAAGTCGTTGACATTTTCATTTTTGAAGGAATTAGAATTGGAAATAGATGAATGGCTTGAACTCCATAGGGTGGAATACAATTACGAGCCATATCAGGCTGAAGAGTGCCGCGGGTGTGTACCACGCCTGTTCCGGCAGACGAATAAAATCAAGAACTCTTATGTTCCAGTACACAATAAGATGGTACAGAATAGTTATAGATATAACGAATAAAACAAACGGGTGGAGCCATGATATGCCGTTACTCAGGACGAACATTTTATATAATATCCTCCATGCCTGTGTGAATGTCTGGGAACGGAAAAGTACCCAACCGATGATTATAGCAAGTAATGTCGCAAGCCTTCCCAGTATTCCAGTTAGCCTCGAACGGACTTCATTGCGACTTGGACTGGCAGACTTGTTCTGGTTGAACATTCTGCCTGCTGCCAATGCAATCCCATGAAAAAGACCCCATACGGCGAATGTCCATGCGGCGCCGTGCCATAAACCGCATATGAACATTGTAGCTACAGTATTGATAATTGTTCTTCTCTTTCCAAGCCTGTTTCCTCCGAGAGGAATGTACACATAATCTCTTATCCAGCTCGAAAGAGAAATATGCCACCTGCGCCAGAAGTCTTGTATGTTTCTGGCAAGATAAGGAAAATTGAAGTTGATATCCAGCTTATATCCCATCATGCGTGCAGAACCTATCGCCATATCAGAGTATCCGGCAAAATCACAGTAAATTTGTATCGAATAAGCCAGTATTGCAAGCCATATTGTAGCGGAATCGTAAACAGAAAAGTTTTCGAAAACAGGATCTACGAATAAAGACAGCTTGTCTGCGATGAAAACCTTCTTAAGAAGACCTATTACAAATAATCGGAAGCCGATAACAAAATTCTCCCTTGAAAGGTGAGTCTTGCTTCTAAGCTGAGGGAGAAAATCCGACGCTCTAATGATTGGGCCTGCAACAAGCTGTGGAAAAAATGCAACGAATAGAGCAAAGTCTAATAAATTATTAACAGGCTCGATTTTCTTCCTGTAAATATCTATTGTGTAGCTTAATGCCTGAAAAGTGTAGAACGAGATTCCAACCGGAAGGATGATGCTCAGTGTTCTCAGGTTGAAATTCAGCGGCGCCAACGCGGAGTTAAATGATGAGACAAAGAAATTGAAATACTTGAAGAAAAAGAGGATTCCCATGTTTGTGAAAATACTTGCGAACAAAAGAAGTTTCCGCTTGCTTGGATCTGGGTTGTGATATATGCGTGCTCCCACAATATAATCGACGAGTGTTATAACAAGAAGTAGTGATAAGAACCTGTAGTCCCAGAAAGCGTAAAAATAGTAACTTGCCGCGAGCAGCAGGAGCTTTCTGTGCTTGTTGTTGGCTATAACATAGAGTAAGCCGAGAACCGTAGCAAAGAAAATAAAGAATTCGATACGCGTAAAAGTCATTGCTCTTTTTCTTTCAGGTATTTGAATATAGCTTCTGCGATCAGGCGATGTCCATCGATATTCAAATGACCCTCTCCAGGCAGAGAATTGGTGAATCCCTTTGGAAATTTGCCTGTAGCCATGTAATTACTTACAAAAATATCATGCATATTTATAAAGTCGATTCCGGCAGAATGGCAGTATTCTGCAAATTCGCCCACTACGCTCCAATCTGGATCGTTATATGCGATGCGATGATTTTCTATTCTCGGTACATGAGGGACGTAAACTATGGTTACATTCTTGTTCGTCGATTCTTTTATTGCTTTTGTGAGGAATTCCCATGCTTCGTTACTTTGCAATTCTTTCTGTTTGTTACTCTGATTGTCGTTCGTATAAAAATGCTTTTTATAGACGTGTCCTGGTGTAAATCTCAGCGAGATATCTCGTGTAACACTTTGCAAAATCGGCAGGAGAAAGTATAACCTGTATTTGTTGATCAATGACTTCACAGAAGCAGAATGAAAATGAGTGTCACTTCTGATTAACTTGTATCCGTTTTTGGCGCTGAATATTCCTCGTGTGTCATTGGATTGGTCAGGCAAAATGTCTGCGGAGCCGTTTATGACAATAATATGTCGGGAGATCGAAGGGATAATTTTTTCGTATTGGGGAATATTTAATATGTAGTCAGCTATATTATCTCCGCCCATTGCTCTGCTTGCGCAAATGAGATTCTGGTCGTCTTTTGCAAGCAGCTTTGTTAGCTGCTGTGTCATCTTGTACTTATCGTCAACTTGAAAGGCTTCGACGAAAGAATCTCCCCAGAGCATTACGACTTTACGTCTTTCTTCAGAGATGTCGGGAATAAAGCCCAGGCCGAATTTACCGAAATAGCTTCTTCCATATCCTTCGGTTTTCCAGATGATTTTACTACCCGGCGTAATAACCCAGCTTTTCGTGTCTTCGTTGTATGAGTAAGGTTCTGAACTGTTGCAGAATATTGCGGAAATAATCCAGATAAAAGCAAAAGAGAACAAACATCCGAACGTCCACCTGTTACACAGCAAATAGCTTAAAGCCCTTGCCTTCGTCGTATCAGCCGGAGCAGCAGTTTCTTTCACGGACTTTTTGATTGTATAAGTCTGTGAGCCCACTTGCTCGACATATTCTGCCCCGGAAATTGCCATAAAGTATCCTTCAGTTTGCCATCGAAAAACTATAGTTAGTTTGCATATTCATTCCGGCGCATTGTACTGCATGGACCCGTCTCATAGCATAGACTATGACGGCGGCTAAAATAAACATGCTTTGATCGAGATGAACGAAAACTGTCGATGCAATTGCTTTAATGAATAAGAAGCTCATGACGCCAAGAACTGATATGAGCTGGAAATCTATTACTGTATGCAGTCTAAGGAGAAAATATAAGTAAGAGTAAACACTTACTATAAGCGTCAGCCATGAGAGAACTCCCAGCAATCCTACATCGAAATACAACTCGACAAGGCTGTTATGAGCATGTCCGTCGGTAAGTGTATCGTCATAACGAAAACCTGCGGCGTAGCCGCGGCCAAATACTGATGTATGGTATTGTTCCAGAACGTAGTCCCACATTTCTATTCTATTGCTTGTAAGTGTGTCCAGGGTTCTTTCTTCGTTGCCTCTCGCAAGATGATCCATAACAAGGACTCGCGCCTTGTAACTTGTTCCGGCCAATACGAGGCATGCTATTACAATCAGCACTATAGTGTATTTTTTCATAAGAAGCAGCGATAAGAAAGCTGCGGGCACCAGGCCGAGCAGTGAGCTTCTACTGTAACTGCAAACAGTTGATGCCAGCCCCACTAAAACAGGCACAACCATAAGAAGACGAAATTTTCCGGATTCCCAAATCCTGGGCAGATAGGCCAAAAACAAAACGGCTCCGAAAAGTCCGACCATATTGCCGTTGATTACCGGAAAGACTCCACTGAGCGCATGACTGAAAAACGGCATCTGGCCCCTGATTCTTACCCACGCTATGTTCGGGAATAAAATGCTCTCCACCCATATGATTATATTGTATAGAAAAACAATTTTTATGTTTAAGTTGAACAAATCTCTGGGATTGCTTTCCTTAGATGCCAAACCAATAATGCAGAGCAGGACAACCATGAAAATTTCCGAAACCTTAAACAGGCTCATCATTGGATAAGGAGAAAAAGGAACGGAGAGCAAGCAGGCACAAAGATACATCACTAAAGGAAGCATGGGACCCGTAAGGCATAGACCCTGAGGGATTTTTCTCTTTATTACGACCCAAATAGCGAACACTTGAGCAGCTAATATAGTGAGTATCCTGATACCTTTAAACAAGAGAGGATCGCTTCTAAGGACACCATTTGTGTTGTAACCCTGCTGCACATTCAGCATGAAGCCACACATGACAATCAGGACTATAATAATCTCCGGTTTTTCGATCGCTTTTCTGAGATTGAAGCGAGGTCTGATAGTATTTAATAAAATACTCATTTTATGCGTGAATATAAGCTATCTCAGAAGGTAAATTTACTGTTTCTGCTGTGCCGGCTTCAGCGATAGAAGCTTTCACATGCCGCTCGAATGCTATGGCCATATAAATTCTGCTGAATAGTCTCGTGAGCAGAAATCCCCAGGCGACTCCCCACACGCCGGTGATATAGGTCATCGGCAACCCGACCAACAGAGTCAGAACAAGGGATATAATTTCTGATTTGAAGGTAAGATAGGACCTTTTGCATGCAATCAGACCTGCGCTGAAAGGCACAAATGCCATAATTATGTATGTACGCAAGCCGAAGAAGAGCACAAGCCAGGACGACGGATTATATTTTCCGGCAAACATGGCTTTCATAATCACATCGGAAAATACTGCAATTGCAATTGGAAATACAAGGAATCCGAGCCCGACGGTTATGCTTGATAGAAGCACAATCCTTCTAACATCGGAGATACTTCTTTGCGCTGCGTGTGATGTTTTCGGAAGCAAAAAGGCATTAAGTGCCTGCACAACTGGAGAGAGTACGGAAACAGGGAGCATACATGCACCCAATAGTCCGACAGTTGCGGTACCCTTGGAATAAGCGAGTACCCAGCCGTAAAGAGGACCGGAAACTACGGCTATTGCCGCCTGGGCGGTTAACCATTTCCCGATATACCAGTCCTGTGACAACTGAACGCGAAAATTTCTCATATCGAATTTTATGTGTTTTCGCTTAAGAAACAATACGATAAAAGCAGGAATAGCAGAACACAGCGCGATGCATAAGAAAGCAATCGTAGAATTAAGTCTGCCCGTAATTGCCAGCCAGAAGGATATCGCGAGTATAGATAAATGAACAGTGGCGCCATAGAGAAGATTCCAGCCCACTTTCAAATCTGCCAATAATACTTGTCTTAAAAACTCTCTTGAAAGCACGGCGAGATACGCTGCGGAAAATCCCCATATCATGCCCGAAGGCAAGCCGCGAATCCAGTGTATCGCAAATACAAACAAAATACATAAACCGAATGCTAATGAGGACACAGCCATGAAACTCTGGACCAGAATGGTATTGCCGAGATATATTTCCTTCTGATGCGTGGATTTGGATGGAATTTGTACGACGTACGGAGAGCATATCATTGCCATCTGAAATGCCTCTGCCGCGACCAGCAAAGTTAATAACAGGGTGTATAAGCCATATTCCGCCTGGTCACAAATTCGTCCGAGAAGCATTGCAGTGAAGAAAGTTGAAATACTTCTGAATCCCTGGTCGCCGAGCACAAGCAGAGGCTGTTTATACGCGGAAGCTTTCGTTATCGTACGAAAGGATTTTGAGGATAGCGTGTTTCTGATATTAAAATGATTTGTCATATCACCCTGATTCACTTCTCTATTGTTGCTGCAAATACCAGGCAGCAGCACGCTCGAAAGACGCGTTAGGATCGTATCGTTCTGGTGCCCAGGCAAAATCTCCGGCGGTATGCCACGATACGAGTGCTCTGTCTTCCATCTGTGGATTTTGGGGCAGCCATGCGAATCCTTTTATTCTGTCTCTGATAACAGGACAATGCCAATCGATAAAGTTCAGAAATGGAATCACATACTCAGGCAGAGGCCCGGCTTCTTCGACATAAAAATTCGATTCAGCTATCATTGAAGCTCTCCCGGTCATGCATGTAGTCGCAAGGACATCCTCACTGTAGCTCGAAGTGGAAAAGATTTCAATTTCTGCAGGCAGTTCGTAGAATTTTCGCAGCCGCATCGAGGATGGAGTCAGATCGCCGAAGTTGCCGCTTTGACTGTAGTCCATCGGTATGACCATGAACTCAACGTCTGGCTTAAGCAGTTTCAGGCGATTATAAACTTCGTAAATGAAATAGACCTGTGCAGTACCAATGTCATTATCAAAGAATTCGATATCCTGTTGCGTGAGCAGCCTGTCTTCGCCCACATTCTGCAAATCGTCGAAATGCAAGCCGAAGTGACGCAATCCCAGTTCGTAAAGAACGAGCATTTTTGTAACAATAGTGTTGATATCGTTGTCAGATGAATATTGGAGCGGAGGATTTTTTCCTCTTGGACCTATGGCAATCCACACATCGATAAAATTATTCTGATACAGCGTGATAAATTCTTCTAATATGGCAATCTGCTGAGCAGTAAAGTCAAGTCTCCAGTTATCTGTTCCAAGATAATCTTCGAGGAATGATCCCTGCGCCCAAACGAAATTGAATTTAAGCTCTGTCAATCTTTTCAATGCAAGGTTGTTTCTTTCATCGAACCATTGCAAACCCATTGGAATGCCCCTATAGCTCATCGAGGGTTTGTCAAGAATATCAGCCTGGTAAATTCGCCTGCCAATTGCAAGTTGCTTTAAGGTTTGGACAGCGTAAAATCTTCCGACATCAGTATTCGCACCGATGTAGATTTGATTTGCGCCCTCAGCCTGGTTTACAGATAAGAAATAGCCTTGCTGCCCGATATCCGACCATTTGCAGCCGGGAAATTTTGCAGACAGCGTTTGATTGAGAATGAGATTTTCGTCACTTCCGAGTATTAGCCGTGATGCATATTGTTCTATTTTTGGATCATCAGCGCCCAGAAATTCATACTGCACTTCTGTGCTCTCGAAGAATGCTTCTAAAGCGTTTCTGACTGTAGCATTCGACGTTTCTTCTACGATGGCTATATCGCTCAGCTCAAAGTCATTACCGGGTATGCTTGCTTGCCATGGATTAGGAATGAGAACAGGCATTGAGACATCGTTCGGACTTATTACCGGAACCTCCTGAGCTATAGTGACTTTGGCATCATCTATCCAGACCGTGCCTGTAGTTGATGTCAGTTTGATTGAAAGGTCCATGAGGCTTGCCTGTGCAGGGATAATCATCCCTCCTTTAATGTGTTTCCAGGGGAAAGAACCTGTTTCAGCCATCAAATCCCTGTGCTCGATTTTGCTGCCGTATATATCATATACAGTTAGTGTGACCCGGAGCTTGTACCAGCTTTCGTTTGTTGAGCTGATGACGTTTTCAGCTTTTATCCAGATGTCAGCCTCGACTCTCGAATAAGGCGGAACCTGAAATTTATTTGAAGTGACATCCATCGAGTATCCCGCGACAGGCGGATTAA
>JARRRJ010000008.1:0-16087 GCA_037380865.1 Sedimentisphaerales bacterium | reverse complement strand
AACCAGGAGATTTTGCTTGTCCGGATATAAGCAGGTAAACGATAAAGAGTTGCTGGACAAAGGAATTTTATTAGGTATGGGCGAACAGACTTCTGAAGAGCTGAAGGAAAATTTTGCAGTTATTCTCAGGGCTTATGTCTATATTCTCATGTTAGGCAAAGAAGGATTAAGTAAAGTAGCAGAAAACGCGGTGCTTAACGCCAACTACATTCTCGCGAAACTGAAAAAGCATTACAAAGTTGCCTATGACCATCTGTGCAAACATGAGTGCGTTGTGAGCCCGACCGATGAGATGCTCAAAAACGGAGTTCATGCGATAGATGTTGCAAAAGCGCTTATCGACAGAGGATTTCATCCCCCTACTGTTTATTTTCCCACAATTGTCAAGGAAGCAATGATGATCGAACCGACTGAAACGGAAAGTAAAGAGACTATCGACGAGTTTATCAATGCGATGATTGAAATCGCGGAACTTGCCGGAACCGATCCGGAAAAGCTTAAGGAAGCACCGATAACAACTCCGATATCGCGTCCCGACGAAACAGCCGCCGCCAAGAATCCGGATATCGCATTTCTTGAATAATTTTCGCAACAGTTGCATGTACATGATGCTTCCATACCGAATTAAGTACTGATAAAGGATAAGATGGAAAAGATTATTCGCAACCAGGAGATTTTGCTTGTCCGGATATAAGCAGGTAAACGATAAAGAGTTGCTGGACAAAGGAATTTTATTAGGTATGGGCGAACAGACTTCTGAAGAGCTGAAGGAAAATTTTGCAGACTTTTTAAAGTCGGAAAATAAGGATATAAACCTGGATTTAACAAATGAAAACATAACTATCGAACATGCGGACATTCTTTTCAGGATAATTGAAAACAAGCCGGATAATACTTTCAGATTTACATATGGTTTTAATTTGCCTGCTTCAAGCCCTTTTTTTCCCTCTGCAAAATTTAGTCAAAAAGGATTCGGCATTGGTCTGCAGACAACGAATTTATCTGCGGATTGTAAAAGCCTTGCCCAATGGCTGGAAAAAATGGGAGAAGTCTGGGAAGAAGTTGATTCGCTATTAAGCCCGGTCAAAGGCTTTCTGGGAATCGATTCGTCAATTGCTCCTTTATATCAGGGCCCGGGAAGCCTGGTGAATTTTGTGAAGAGATTAGGCGTGAGTTTCAGCCATTCGGTGACAACTGATATTTACGCGACAATTTCAAAATATATTAAGGGAGAGAATCCAAAACCAATCGGTCTTAACGGTTTAATGTATCCGTGCCTTGAAGATTTCGAACTGGCTGACGAATACGAGAAAGGCAATTTCAATATAGAGAGAAATATCTTTTTGAGCTTACATTGCGGCCTGGGAATAGATACTTATCCTATTGGGATTAACCAGAGCAAAGATAGAGTTGTCGAGATTTTGAAATTACTTCAGCAATTGAGCAATCGATTTCAAAAACCACTCTCGGCAAGATTCGTTTCCGACGGTAAGGCTAAAATCGGAGAAAAAACAGATTTCAAAAATCAATACCTCAAAGATGTGATCGTCCGAGAGCTTTAAAAAAAGAAATGGAGAAATCCACTTTTGACTGATTTCTCCATTTCGTAATATTCTCAGCCTTGCCGTTCCAAACGGCAAAGCAAACTAATCACAATTTGAGTTACTGTGGCTGCTGCTCGAGCATCCATACGGCGGAGCTTGTGACTCTGCGACGCCCTCTTCCTCTGCGTCCTGACGCTGCTGTCTCATCAGCCTGGTCATTTTCAGGCTGCGGCCCGTCGCCGCGATTGAGCCTTGCGTAATTGGGAATTGCCAGTAATGGGCTGTTGTCTGCCCATGTACCTTTTATCGTCATAACGCCATCCAACAGGTTGCTATTAAACTCCGCGGTCAGAACAGAATTCGGGCTAAGTGCAATCTTTTCATTATTGATATCCTGGTCGACAAGCTCAACGTTGTAAATCAAAGGACCATAGCGGAGAGCTACTCTTCCGCGATCGGCTTCGATTCTTTCATCTGCTTTGACGCGCTGAACCTTCATCGGCAGAACCAGGTCAATTTTATCTCCAGCCTTCCACTCGCGAGTAATAGCGGCGTAACCCTTTTCAATTTGAGGCGATGCAATTTTTTCGCCATTAACTGCCAGTGACGTCAGGCCGCTTACTTCAGGAGTATATGTGTAGAGTTCGCTTGTGTCGCGATTCGGAATACGAACGTAAATTGTAAACGTTTGGTTTCTTCGGGATTGACTGTAATCGAAATATCGCCGCTCCAGGGATAATCGGTCTTTTGAACCATCTGCACGTTAGTTCCTGCTACTTTTTCGACGTTGATTGTGCTGCCTATGAACAAGTTGACATAGATGCCATCGGGACTCTTGACGTATGTCCACGTCGGTATCATCAGCATAGTTCTCGGAACATTACCCACGCAGCATGGACAACCCTGCCATGGCTGCCTGTTGTTGGTACCCGCCAACGGATTCGTATAACATAAGTTATTGCCTTCCAGATCAATATCTCCCATAACAGCGTTGTACAACGTCTCTTCATACAAATCAGCGTACTTCGCATCGTGATATGCAAGGTTCATTTTCCACTGGAAGAAGAGTTCGCCGCAATTGGCGCAGGATTCGCAATACGAATTGTTTCTCAGAGAATAGTTCGGACCGAATCCTTCGGAAGTTTCCCCGCTTCCAATGCCGCCTGTTACGTAGTATTTCTTATTGACTATGTTGTCCCAAAGCGACTTTACGGCGCTCTGGTAGTCCACATCGTGCGTTTCCGCTGCAACGTCAGCCATTCCCGAATAGGAATAAGCAGCCCGCACCGAGTGTCCCACCGCTTCGTACTGCTGCTGTACCGGCACGTGGCTCTGGTCATATTCACTACCGCCGCCTCGGCAATCGAGCAGGAACTTTGCCAGCTTGATGTAAGAGTCGCCTTTGCCGTTGCCTTCCATATCATTTACAAAACGACCGAATCGTACTAAAGCCTGCTCCATTTCCTGATGGCCGTCATACCATTCTTTCTTTCCCGGCTCAGGACCTATATTGGCAACCCAGCAGTCGCACAGTTTCTTCGCCGCATTGTAAAGACGCAGGTCGGTACCGTTCGTGAGCGTGTAATGGTTGATTGCTGACTCGATGAGTCAGCGTCGCCCTGCGGATCGACCATCAATGCGATACACATCGATTCCACAGTCTGGTGAACCCAGGCGTTCGAGAAGACATACCCCCTGTGATACTGATATGGTTCGCATCTGAGGGCTTTTGCCGCGTCGATGAAGTTGTCGATACCGCCGCCGCCCTGCCTGAGGTCGGGCGTGTTAATCATATCGATGCAATGCGGAATCCAGCCCACAATCAAAGCCTTGGCGCGAGAATTCCACAATGGATTATCTATCTTGTATTTCTTCGTATAAACAACGTCGAGCCTGTCTTTCGGGGGAGGTGCTTCCACTTTTACAGTAAGAGTTGACGAATCCGTCGTTTCGCCATTATCGGCCGTCAGTTTGAGAACGTAGTTGCCGAGAGCGGAGAATGTTGCCGTCGTCGATTTTGCTTTTGCGTCCTGGAATGTTACAGTTCCGGGCCCGGAATCCTTGCTCCAGACAACAGTCGGCTCGGGACCTGTCGGCGCGGCAGTTTGTTCTGCCTGTCCTCTTCTTCGTCCGCCGCGGTTTCGCTGTCTGGGCGGCCCATAGCCCGCGTAACCGTTCAGGTAAGTTTTTCCCTCCAGCATGACGACCCTGTCCTGACCTGCAATCGCTGTCAAGGACGTATCAACCGGCTGGTCGAAAGCGGCGCCTCTTCTGTTATAGCCGCCAAAACCTGTGTCCTGGGCCAATGCTGTGCAGAAAAGCACAAACACGGCGCAGACAAGCACGCACAATGTTAAAGGTGATGATAGTTTGATCTTCATTTTGGCCTCCTTAATGCTTTCGCAGCCCGTTCTGAGCTTGACAACCCCCATCTACCGACTAAATAACCTTATTTAGTCTGTCGTAAACCGAGATGATAACAAAAGACTCGCTGCACAGTCAAGAATATTTTGGGAAACATATTTTTTGAGCATCTCAAAAAAATATCCTTGACTTATACCTGTAAAAATGGTAAAATTAGAAAACATAGGAAAAGCGACTGCGTTCTCTAAACTAAACTGTCTCAGCAAAAAACGCTTAAAGGAAAGAAATACAATTTCACCCATAAGTCGGAGCTTTTTCGATTGTTTCATGATATATCGCTGAAAAGTAAGTTTTGCAATCGCAAACAGGTTAATAAAGGTTTGGGGGGATTATAATGAAAAAGTTGTCAGGCATATTATTTGTTTCCGCAATCATAATTGGTTTTGCCGGGTCAATTGCACAGGCGAGTTTGACAAACGGCAGTTTCGAAACGGGAACGGACCCCGGTACTTTCACAACTCTCTCTCCCGGAAGCACGAATATCACGGGATGGACTGTAACCGGTGAAATCGATTATATCGGCACATACTGGCAGGCTTCCGAGGGGAACAGGTCCATAGATTTGTCCGGGTATTCCGCAGGAAGTATCGAACAGATTTTGTCTACGACACCCGGGACAAGATACTACGTCAGTTTTGATATGGCAGGCAATCCCGACAGCACACAGGGCCTGAAAGAGCTGAGCATCGAAGCTGTGGGCATCGACTCGCAGACATTTGGCTTTGACACGACCGGCAAAACAAGAGCGAATATGGGCTGGGAAACGAAGAACTGGTCATTCACAGCGGCAGATTACTCAACGACGCTCAAATTCTCGTCTTTGACCAGTACGGCTTACGGCCCGGCACTCGATAATGTGTCGGTAATTCCTGCACCCGGCGCAATCCTCCTGGCAAGCATGGGCGCAGGCCTGGTCAGCTGGATACGCAGGCGCAAAATGCTGTAATATTGCCGAAACCGGCGATTCGAAAGTTTATAAGACCTAAAGTCTAAAGGGTTTGCGGAAAGTGCAATATTTCCATTGCTTTTTTGAGATCGGGAGGTTGATATATGAAGAGGATACAATTTATCACAGTCTGTATGTTTCTATGTCTGGGTAATGCATTTGGATCGATTACGATAGACTATAGTTATACGCTTTCTGGAGATGGCACGCTCACGACGCCCTTCAGCTCAGCGATAGTTGACACGTTTGACGATCCCGGCAGGCCGGGCTGGACATACTCCGGGAATGGCGCCATTGTAAGCGGCTCAGCACCCGGACTCTACGCCGCTCCTTACAACAGCACTCTGATGACAATGGCAGATCAAACCAACTATTTTACTGTGCCGCAAAGCGGCGAAGCTCTAACTGCTACAGTTTATTTCAACGGAGCAGAATATCACTACCTGGGCCTGTTCTGGGGTTCAGTCGACAACTATAACCAGGTCGAATTCCTCAACGCGGGAAGTGTAGTTGCCAACGGGACATGGTCAGGTCAGGATATACTCTCTCCCAGCGAAGCAAATGGCAATCAAAGCGCTCCATCGACAAATCTCTATGTAAATTTCTACGGCGTTCCATCTTTCGACGCGGTCAGGTTCACAAGTTTCAGCGGCTACGGGGGCTCTTCGCCCTTCGCGTTCGAGTTTGACAACCTTGCTGTAATTCCTGCTCCCGGAGCAATTGTTTTGGGAATTATCGGTATTGGCATTGTCAGCCGGCTTCGCAAACGCAGAATGCTGTAACAGAACTTCAATCAAAAGTAATTGACGGGCTGTGAAGATTCCTGCACAGCCCTTTATGTTTGCCTGCCTTCTAATTAGTAAATTTGGGCTTGATTTACCTGCTGAAATTCGCTAAAGTTGCGCCAGAAGAACTTTTTGAGTAAGGATGCTCATGTCAATATATTTTAGGTCAATTTGCAGCAGCAGCAGCGGTAATTGCCTCGCGCTATGGTCTGAGAATACCAGGATACTTATCGATTGCGGCTTGTCTTCCATGAAGCGAACCAGGCAGGTGCTGAATTCGCTGTTTGGCGAAAACACTCGCGCGGACTCTGTCCTGCTTACGCATAATCATTCCGATCACATTTCATATTACCCGCTCAGGGTGCTCGAAGAGTTCGGAATAACAATACGTCTCCACGAGGACTGTGTTGACCAGCTGAAATATAAACACGCAAACGGCTATGGTTTCAAGAAACTAAAAATAAGGCCTTTTGAGAACAGGAGATTTACTGTCGGGGATTTTTCGATAAGACCCTTTGAGGTATGTCACAGCCCTGACTATCCGACCTATGGATTCGAGATTCTCTGCCGGGACAGGAAAATTGTGGTAGCAACGGATTTTTTCGACTGGGAAATGGTTTTTGATTCTTTTGTTGACGCGGATTTTATCTTCGTCGAATCGAACCATGACCTGGAATTGCTGGAGCAGTTCTACAATCCGAACAGTCAGTTTCACATGCCCAATCCGGAGACCGGAAATTTGCTTCTCAGCGCTGTCTGCGAAAGCAAAAAAGCTCCTTCGACTATTATGCTCGGGCATATCAGCAGCCAGAGAAACGAACGTCACCTGGCACACAGAGAGACTGTAAACGTTTTTGAGAATGCGGGAAGACAGGTAGACTTCGAGCTGCGTACCGCTCCCCTGAGAGAGTGCAGCGACCTGGTCGAGATAAGCTGAAGAGTTGAGTTTTATCAGCTCATATTTCTTCGTACAACCGCGGCTGCTGAGATAGTGTTTTCAA
The DNA here is from genome assembly GCA_037380865.1 of Sedimentisphaerales bacterium. Lineage (GTDB taxonomy): Bacteria > Planctomycetota > Phycisphaerae > Sedimentisphaerales > Anaerobacaceae > JAFGPS01. The sequence goes on along the minus strand of JARRRJ010000008.1, from coordinate 9,387 downwards.
TGTCACCGTTTTTGACTGTCATTGAAATCTGCACACTCTTGACTCTTGTTTGAATGACACCATCGATATCTATGGTAAAAGTGTCATTTGTGAAAGTCATGGCAGTGACATTGTCACAGAGCACGTACTCGCCGCTTTCAGCTACAAGGTACAGCTTTTTATCTGCACTCCTGTAATCGTAAGTAATTTGCTCACCTGACGGCGTAAGGAAAGTGCATTGATTCGCAGGCGCATTAGGATCGACTGCATCTGCTGTGCGAAGCTGCGTTGTAATCCGGCACAAAGCCTGCCTCGCGCTGTTGATAGTCTTGAAAATATCTTCGTTTTCCGAATAGTTCATAATCGAACTTTGAAAAGCGAAAGCGACTGCCGCAAGCAGGATGCTCGATATCGCAAGTGCGATGATAAGCTCTGCAACTGTAAAACCTCTTGTGAATCTTTTGTGAAACATTTTATTTCTCTTTAATAGCTTGCCCGAAGCCAGCTTGCTGAGCAGACTTCGACAGAGTTTTGAAAGACTTTCACTGTGACTCTGACAAAATTCGTGCTGTGATCACTTTCTACCTGTTCGAAATCTGACGAATTGACGTTCTGCACTGTCACCACCTGGCTGAACGATGCAAAATTGTCCAGCGAGTTTCCATTGGCATTAATAGGCGGCGAAAAAGTCTTGTTGTCGAAATCGTCCAGGTCATCGTAAGTAGCGAGCGTTTCTCCCGGTTCCGGTCCGAATACAGCTTTTTCCGTTTCCGGATCGATGACGGGAAGAGTCGCAGTAAGCTCTTTTATCTGTTCGAGCAGGAATTCGGCTGTCGATAAATCCGTTCCCGCGCCGTTGGCCTGAGTGAAAGCGCTGTTAGCTCCGACCAGCGAAGCGATAGCAAGGCCGACCAGTAAAACCGCGATTAATACTTCGATGAGCGTAAAACCAGTTTTATATTTCGAATCTCTCATCTTAAGTCCCTGTCTGTTGTTATTCGTTTGCGAAGCTTGCCGAAAGAGTCAGACTTGTCCGTCTCGTCCGGCAACGAGCTGCGCAATCGTAGCCATTTTATGATTCTTTTTCATTTCCCCATAACAAGGTTGGACATTTTGAATATCGGGAGAATAATACTCATTGCGATAAAGCCGACGAGCATACCCATACAGACAATCATAATCGGCTCGATCATGGATGTCACCGTCTTTATCACAGTCTTGAGCTCTCTTGCATAGAAAGCGGAAACGTCCCTTAACACGTCACTCATGGTTCCGGAGTCTTCGCCGCTCCTTATCATCTGCACTACGCTCACAGGCATAAGATTATAGTGACTCAGGCTCGAAGCAATTTTGCCTCCCTGCCTGACTTCTTCGTGCACGCCAAGCCACATATTCCTGTAGAGCACATTACCCGAAATTTGCGCAGTTATCGATATAGTATTGAGAATAGGCACACCTGCTCTGGTAAGCACTCCCATTGTGTGGAGCGATCTTGTAATATACAGGCTTCGACAAAGAGTCCTTATGAGCGGGAGCATTAGCTTGGTTTTATCCCACCAGAGCCTTCCGACAGTGGTTCCCGTGAAATACCAGAAACCCCAGAAGACACCGCCTATCGCCGGAATGATGTAATACCAGTATCCGCGTAGAAACGCACTGCTGGCCATCAGAGCCTTGGTCGGCTTGGGAAGATATTGTTCCTTTCCGGCAAAGATTCCCGCAAACTTGGGCAAAACATAACATAACAGAAACGTTGTCACTGTGACCGCCATGAAAGCTATAATAACCGGGTAAACCATCGCCCCCTTTACCTGCGAGCGCGTTTCTGCTTCGGAATCCAGGTACTCCGCGAGCTTCTGCATCATGTCGCTCAGCGAGCCGCTTATTTCTGCAGCAGCTATCATATTGATATAGATGTCGCTGAACGTGTGAGGATGTTCAGCCAGTGCCTGCGAAAAACTCTGACCCGATTCGATGCGAACTTTCAAATCCATTAGTATGCTTCTGAACTTCGCATTGTCAACCTGCTCTGCTATCGATTCGAGAGAATCCTGAAGGCTGATGCCCGCTCGAACCATAACCGCAAGCTGATTTGTAAAGTTAAGTATGTCCTTTCTGCTCGGTCCGAACTCGATTCTGAAGGCCTTGAATTTATCGAGAGTATTCGTCTGGGCACTTGAAGACGGCGGGCTCTGTCCAGATGCCAAGTCCCCCTGGCGATTCTCTGTCTGGAATGACTGACGGGTATTGCGTTTCTTCTCGGCCACCGAGGTCGAACTATTTTGATTTCGCAAAGATTCTTCAAACATGTTTAAATGCTCCAACTATTTTCGTTCTGCGCGTCGCTTCTTGTTCTATTCTTCAGCCATAACCTCTTCGGGCTTCTGTACGACATCGAACTCGTCGACAGGTATAAGCGTTTTTTCCATTTTTGCCGGATTGCTCGAACGCATGATCGCTTCTTCCCTGTCTATGTAACCCTGGAAATACAAATCCGTTATGCTGTTGTCCAGGTTCTGCATTCCCAATCTTCGGGAAGTCTCGATGATATTCGGTATCTCATAGATTCTGTTCTCGCGAATACAGTTCCTCACAGCGGAAGTACACAGAAGAATTTCAGTACACGGAACCATACCGGGCTCATCCACGCGTTTGAAAAGCGTCTGGGATACGACAGCCTGAAGCGTGTTTGCAAGCATTGTACGAATCTGGTTTTGCTGAGCCGCAGGGTAAATATCTATGATACGTTCGATGGTCTGCGCCGCATTAATGGTGTGAAGCGTACTGAAGACGAGGTGTCCCGTTTCCGCGGCTGTTATCGTCGAGCCCGTTGTCTCGAGGTCACGCATTTCGCCGACCATGATAATATCCGGGTCCTGGCGAAGAGCATGTTTCAAGCCTGACGCGAAACTCGGACAATCCGTCCCGATTTCACGCTGTTCTATCATGCATTCCTCATTCTCTATCATGTATTCGATAGGGTCTTCCATTGTGATTATGCGTTTGCAATATTTCGAATTTATCAACTCAATCATCGCCGCCAGCGTGGTACTTTTACCCGAGCCGGTATGACCTGTTACAAGCACAAGTCCCCTGGGAAGATCTGTAAGTTCTTTGACAACAGGCGGCAGGTGAAGATTGTCAATCTCCGGAATCTGGTTTGGAATGACCCTGAAGGAAATTGCGATCGTGTCACGCTGGTAATGCGCATTAACACGGAAACGATGGCCGTCATCGATACTCGTCGAGAAATCAAGGTCCTTGTTTTCTTCGATCTTCTTGAATTTCTCGGGTCCGACCATCGAGAGCACCATTTCCCTGGCATCTTCGTTGCTTATGGGCGAAAAATCAAGCTCGACAAGCTCGGTATTCCTTCTCAATACGGGCGGCATACCCACATTAATGTGAAGGTCGCTTGCTCCGTTTTCTATTACATCAGCCAGAATGTTTTTTATATCTATCATTTAAGGCCCCTTTTGAACTCAGTTTTTTCAGGCAATCTTATTTGGATAATGTCAGCGTTATTTCGACACTTTCAAACACGAGCAGAACGTTGTCCGTGCCAATTTTCTGAACATCGAAATCTTCTATCGTATCACCTTCGTAAAGAATTTTGTCGTCGATCATGCAGCAAATACCTTTTTGGGACTGCATAATGCTGTAAAGCTTCATGCCCCTGGCTTTTTGCTTTAGTTGTTCCCGCCATATCATCTCAGCATCTATTTTAGAATCTTTATTGGCAGAGTCCGTCTTCAGACTGGCAAGGAAGTCCTCGAGTTGAAAAGGATTCTTCACAAGCTGGCTCACTTGCACCTGGAAGACGTTTGAAAACTCATAGAATTTATTCACTATTTCGTCCATCCTGCCGTGCATTTCGGATTTTACACCCATCAGTTTTGAAATAGCTGTCTCCATCTCTATTTCTTCATTATCCTGGGTTTTTCCGGAAGCTGCCTTTGGCGCACTTTTCTTAATCATTACACCCAGGCCGATCAGGCCTATTATGAAAAGCACGCAAAGGATAGTAGTGCTCCTGCGAACATCTTTCTGGCGAGTGGCCACAGTGAGATATTCCTGTTCCTTTTTTGGTTCTGCCGACGCCTGCTGCTCTGCGGGCAACTCTTCAAGATTCGGGTCTCTTAAATACGACAACATATTAAAGCTCCATTGAAATCGTTAGTAAAAGTCTCAGCTTGTTTCATTCTGGAAAAATATGCTTACAATAAAATTAGCTGATATCTCTCCCTCGTAGCTTTTCTTCTTTTTCAGCTCAAGCTCGCGAAGTTTCATTATTCTCGGGAGTTTCTCAAGTTCGAGAAGAAAAGAGTAGAAAGAGCTGAAATTTCCGTCCAGCTCCATTTTCAGAGGCTGCTCTACGTAGCCGCTATTGTCTTTCGTTGTGAGTGTTCTTATTGTTTTGGGCTTAAGGCCCTGCTTCTGCGCGATTAAAGTCACCTGCTCGAGCACTTCGTGAATCTGGCTCGTGGGAGGAAGCTTGCTCTCGAAGAATTCTATTGCCTCCTGGAGTTTTGAAAGCTGCTTGTTTATATCCTCCGCCGCGGCGGTGGCCTCCTGGAACTTAATAAGCTGTTCCATCTTGGCATCGACTTTTGCCTGAGCATCTGCCAGGTCTTTATTGGCAGGCTTTATCATATATTGATAGCCGACAATAGCTAAACCTACCAGCAAAATAAAAAACACGATTTTTCTGAAATTACTGTTCATTGCTATTACCCTTTTTATTTTGTGAGATTAAGACATAGATTATTTTTCTTCGGCCCTGCGACGACTTAGAAGTTCCATATTGTATCTTCAGCCTGACCCCGGATGTTTTCCACATCGTCCTTGGAGAGATGCACATCATTTTTAAGCATTGCGGTCAGCTTGAACTGTCTAAACGTGCTGTCCTTCACCTTATATTCTTTCGATTCGACAAGCGCAACATCGCCTACCAGACTCGATACGGTCAGTCTCTTGATATATTCAGCCACCTGGAGGTCGCTCGTTGCCAGACCCTGGATAGCTATATGAGTCTCGAGATTTTTCTCTATCGAAAGACTTTTCTGTTCAGCGTTCATCCCTGACTGGGCAGCCTGGAACTTGCTTGTCGAGGCACTGGAACTGGATCTCTTGGGCTCTTTTTGAACCATGTCCAAATCCATCAGTGACACTCCTCCGGGCAGGTTGTTTGTCAGTGAAGCAAGGAGAATGCTTCTGGGCACGGGCTCGATCAGCTCTGCGGTAGTAAGCGCCGTTTTCATCATCTCTTTGCGTTTGGCCTGCAGCTCATCGAGCTTCTTCATTGTCTCCTTGGTCTGAGCCATTCTCTGGTTGACAAGTTTCTCCTTTACGCCGCACGCGCGCTGACGAATTTTGATAGTAACGAACGAGCCGCCTAAAGCTGTCATTACAGCCAAAAGCAAAATGAGGTACAGCAGATTTGTTCTGCGCGATTCATTGTTCTGAACATAATCATCAGGTACGAAATTTAGATTAACCATTTTAAACCTTCCTCCTCATGCGTGAACAAGTGTTCAGCTTACGATGACAGGCTCAGCCCGAAGGCGATTGCCCAGTTAACCTGGTTATCTCTTCTGTCTATCGGGTTTCCGGAAATTTGCTTGTAAATTCTGTCTTCTCTTGAGAGCCTGTATGGGTCTGCAGTTTCAGCGGCGGCAAGGCAATCTCCGACCTGCGCCGGCATTTCAAGTTTCTTTGCTAACGTAGCACATATCTCTCTGTCTTCAGCCCGGCTGGAAAGGAATATCAATCTGTCTATCTGGAAGTTGTTGTACAACTGTGCGAACTGCCTTTTGCAGGAAGTCAGCTCCATGATGAGCCTGGTAACTTCGGATTCGTTATTCTGCACGGTCGCTCCCACAGGTATTGAACGAGCAAAAAGAAGATTCTGGTGCCTGCATATCACCACGTTCGTACAGTCATTTTCGATTTCAACCAGCATTACGACAGAGTCGAGGTCCGTCTGCCTGCGGCCAAAGAACCTTGTATAGCAATTTACCAAGGCAACAGGCCAGGCGCTCATCGACTTAATTGCCAGACCTGCTTTTTCGTAAATAGCCAGATGGCCTTCGATGACCGCACGCTCTGTCGCCATGACAAGGATATTATCTTCTATTGTTGGAAAATATTTCAGCATGATATTTGCCTGCACAGGCTCGAAGGGCAGCTTCGTTTTTATCTTCGAAAAAATTGTACTATGAAGCTCCTTTTCACTTGCCTTCGGCATTTTCATAAGCTCGATGAAAACATCATTCGTGGGCATAGCCGCAATTACGTCCTTGTTTTGAAAATTCCCGGCGCTTGTCCACTCCCTGATTCTCTCGATCGCCCACCGCTGCCAGTTGCCTCCACCCGGCTGAATATCTTCGGGACGATTTTCGCTGAATCCCGCTATCAAGCCCACGCTCCTGCCTCTATGTTCAAGCTGGACTATTTTCAGGCTTTCATCACTTATATCAATTCCAATTGGATACGCGAGTTTTTTCAAAAGGCCAAACATGTCAATTATTTCACCAAATAATACCTTTCTTCGTTTTTCTAAGGGAGGCATTTTACTTCCGAGCCAGTTTCCCCTTCCACTTACAACTAAAATATATGAAATACTCACGTCGACAGCCAAATGCACATGTGGATTTTTAATTCTTTTTCACGTGTGCCCGCCGGCACATTGACTCACTTCCTATATTAACTGCGTCATTTGTACTGAAATTTGTGCCTGAGGGGATCGGGCCGGAACAAAATCACAGAAGAAATCCGCGGGATTTTTTTGGAATCGCCGAAGATTTTTAGTATAGTCTATGCTCGCTGCGCGAAAAATTGTGACATGTCGTACAAGTCTGACTTGTCTGAAAACCTGCTACACCAGGCGCGCAACCAGGAGATTTTGTAGAAAGGAAACAGAATAGCATGAAAGCATTCAGGTATTGTCCAGCCTGCGGCTCGGGCGACATCCATTTTGACGGCGTAAAAGAACTGCACTGCAACGCGTGCTCTTTTACGTATTTTCACAATGTAGCAGCCGCAGCAGCGGCGATACTGGAATACGATGAAAAAATCATGTTCGTAAGAAGAGCAAGGGAACCTCGAAAAGGACTGCTGGACCTGCCCGGCGGCTTTACGGACCCGAACGAATCAACTGAAGATGGCTTGAGCAGAGAGCTGAAAGAAGAGCTCGGCATAACTCTCAACAAGATGAAATACCTCGGCTCTGCACCAAACATTTACAGATATAAAGGCGTTACTTACAACACCTGCGACTTGTTTTTCTATTCGAAACTCGAAACGCTGCCCTCAGAGTTTGACAAGTCGGAAATAGAATCGCTGGAACTGATGGACGCTTCGAAAGTTGAAAAAAGCGAATTCGCGTTCAAATCAACTGAAAAAGGAATCGAGCTTCTAATCAGGCATCTGTCCAACTTAACTTAAACATCACGGCGACAATGCGAGATCGCAGACTGCGTCATCGAGCGTTTTCTCGAATGAGCCAGCATGCCAAACCTGCTTTTCTCGTATCCTTTATTCCGAATCCAGAGCGATTTTCAGTACCTGTTGTGTGTTTTTGACGAATTTGAATTTCATGTCTTTCCTGGCTTCCGCAGGAACTTCAGGCATGTCTTTTTTGTTTCTTGCAGGGAGGATTACAGTTTTTATACCTGCGCGTTTTGCCGCAAGAATCTTTTCCTTCAGCCCGCCAATGGGAAGGACAAGTCCTCTCAATGTAATTTCGCCTGTCATTGCCACATCGGGTCGTGTCGGTTCGTTCAGCAAGAGACTTACCAGTGACGTGAAAATCGCAACACCTGCGCTCGGGCCGTCCTTAGGAATTGCTCCGGCGGGTACGTGGATGTGATAATCGAATTTGCTGAATCTCTCCGGTCCTATGTTCAGCCTTTTGGCATTCGATTTAACATTTGAAAAAGCGGCCTGTGCGCTTTCCTTCATAACGTCGCCAATCTGGCCTGTAAGAAGTAATTGTCCCTTGCCCGGCATGGACGCCGATTCGATAAAAAGTATCTCGCCGCCCACCGGCGTGAAAGCAAGTGCTGTCGCAACACCCGGGATACCTGTACGCAGAGCCAGTTCCGACTCGAACTGAACGGGACCAAGTATTTTCACCAGGTCTTTTTTTGCCACACTTGTGCGTCTCTTTTTACCTTTTGCAATATCCGTCGCGATGGATCTGCAGACAGCCGCCATATTCCTCTCGAGATTTCGCACACCTGCTTCACGTGTATAGCCCTGAATTATCGTCAGAAGAGCATCGTCTTTAATCGAGCAGCAGCCTTTCTTTAAGCCATGCTCTTTAAGCTGGCGCGGAATAAGATATTTTTTTGCGATCTTAAGTTTTTCCGTTTCCGTGTAACCCGGAATTTCGATAACTTCCATCCTGTCTCGCAGAGCCGGCGGAACAGGCTCGATATAATTCGCTGTTCCTATGAACATTACAGAAGATAAATTGAAAGGCTGGTCGAGATAATGGTCTGTAAAGCTGAAATTCTGCTCCGGGTCGAGCGCTTCGAGAAGCGCGCTCGACGGGTCGCCTCTAAAGTCGCTTCCTATTTTGTCTAACTCGTCGAGCATGAAGACGGGATTCTTGCTTTTACACTTTCGCAATTCATGCAAAATCCTGCCTGGCAGAGCGCCGATATATGTTCTTCGATGTCCCCGGATGTCTGCTTCGTCTCGAATTCCGCCAAGCGAGATGCGCACGAATTTTCTTCCCATCGCCCTTGCGATGGATTGTCCGAGCGAAGTTTTACCCACGCCGGGTGGACCGACGAAACACAAAATCGGGCTTTTTCCCTTCGGATTAAGTTTGCGCACCGACAAAAACTCAAGTATGCGTTTTTTTACTTTTGTCAGGTTATAATGGTCATGATTAAGAATTCTCTCAGCTTTGTTTATGTCAAGCCGGTCCTCGGTTTGCATCGACCATGGCAATTCACACACCCAGTCAAGATATGTCCTGACAACGCTGTATTCGGGCGAAGCAGGTTGCATCTTGCTCAGCCTGTCCAGCTCGCGCAGCGCCTCTTCTTCGACATTCTGCGGCATCTTCGCCTTGTGAATATTCTGCTTGATTTGCTTGAGCTCTTCCGTGAACGTATCTTTTTGCCCAAGCTCGGTCTGGATCGCCTTGAGCTGTTCCTGGAGGAAGTATTCTCTCTGGGTCTTGTCTATGGAATTCTTGACCTGGCCCTGTATCTTGTTGCTTAATTCGAGCACCTCGAGCTGCTGAGCCAGCGCCACCGAAATCTGTTCGAGCCTCTTGCCTGCGTCAAGCTCTTCGAGCAGCTGCTGTTTCTTTGCTATCTCGACGTTAAGATTGGCAGCGAGAAAGTCCGCCAGGGCCGAGGGATTTTCTATGTTTTCCAGGAGCACAGACGC
>JARRRJ010000007.1:0-16690 GCA_037380865.1 Sedimentisphaerales bacterium | reverse complement strand
CCAAAAACAGTAAAACCTTTATCGACAAAGGAATCTAATAAGACTTCACGAATCGCTGAGGCTTTGATTCTTTTTTGTGCCGGTTTTTTGATAATTGTTTTTACCTCAACGAATACTTCGACAGGAGGCAGCCTGCTTATCCTTGATCGGCTTAGTCCGGAATTTGCGAAGATAAATGTTATCATCGCTTTATGTGCAATGGCCGGCTTGTTAATCGCTTTGTTAGTGACATTGCTGGGCAGAACATCGATAGGCTTTCTAATCGGTGTAATAATCTGCATATCCTATGGAACATTACTCAACAATTACCATGAAGCGCTTGCAAAACTCACGCCCGGCGGTGCGGCGACTCCTCCAATTCCTTATACTATCAGCATATCGAACAGCCAGGTCGAAGGCGCTGAATTGTGGGTAAATGGTGTGCTTTTGGGTGAGACCCCTGTTCAGACAACAGTTGAAGAATTTCTTAAAAAAGTCCCTTACTGGCCTGAGCCGCCGGAAGGATACCGTGACGGAACGGATGAGGAACACGTCTATCATTACAGTCCTGGAGGCGTTAGTGGTTACAGTATAGAGCAAAGGTGGGAACAATTCAAACTTCCTAATATCCCTGATCAATATAGCGACCTGAGACAACTTACATCAGGTAAAGTTTATTATGCCCGTGTGAAATTGAATGGCCTGTGGGGTTATTTTACAGGAAGTAGTGGAGGAGGCAGTGGCGGTGGATATACTTATAGTGCACAAAGAAGTTTCCGCGTAGGTTTTCCCGACTTGCAAGAAAGTTTGGATAGAATGCTCGATTATGCCCGTCTTAATGATTACCAGGTTGGCTCTGACTGGTTTATGGAGATGGAAACTCTCGGACAGGCCGGCATGAATGCAATTTATGGTGCGATAAATAATGAGCCTGATATGGACAAAGTATTGGATGGTTGGGCTTCGTGGAAATATGGCCTGGATAAAGTGACAGATGAAAAATCGGCGTGGAAAGTTCTTGAAAAAATCTGTGACGAAGCCGACAGGCAGCAGTTTTATGCGACCTCAAGCATCGCAGGCAGAGCGGTAGAATTGCTTACAAATAAAATCGATCCCGATCGGCTTGTGAGCAAAGCTATAAATATTATTCGCAACACAGGCACGTTCGGCTGGAACAGTTGGATGCTGAACGGCAAGTTCCAGTTTGGGATGAGTTATGGTACGAAGAACTCTTCTGCTGTCGCAGACAAGGTGTCAGGTATGTGGAGCGGCGGGCGCGGTCAACGTATTCCCATTAGCGGCTATGCGGTTGCTCATGCGATTTGGATGCTGGATAAATCGCTGGATGCTAAGGATGATTCGCATCCGAATATTGTCGAGCGAAAAGTTGTCCCCAATATGATTGCATGGCATTATAATCAGCAGCAGGCATTTCAAGCAGCCGTTGTTCTTGGCGGATCTTCTCTCGAAAGATTTCTTTACAGACAAGACTGGCGGGAAATCACTTCTGATTTTGATGAGCCTCTTAGAATGTCTTTCAGTGGTGATTTTTATAATGGCAGATTATATCTCCTTGCAAATATCGATAGTCCTTTTGCTCAAAAATTCCGCATGGAGAACAAGAAATTACTTTTTAGCCTAGCCGACAAATTTGATCTCATGGGAATTGAATATTATAATTTGCCGACTTCGAATCCCTTCAGGTTCCTTTTCATTGACAAGAGTCTTGCAATGGAATACTGGCCTAAATTTAAAGTGCGTACAATGACTAAAATTTATGATGCACTAAAACAACAATTTTATTATCTCGTGTATATGGAGCCGCTACCTACTGTTGAGATGTATGTTGACGCATGGAAGGGATATTCGGAGGATTATTCCAATTTCCAGGAGGCTCTGAGAGTTCTCGATAATTTGCCGCAGGAAAAACATGATCAGGTAATCGAAGCTATAGAGCAATCAATCAGAGAAGATGTGAGCCAAATCAAAAGATTTGAATCGCTTGATGTACGCAATTACCTTCTCAGGGAAATTAAAAGTAATCACTGGAGTAGAATAAGAACTGCAAAGGACATCTTAACAGGCCTCGAATCGAATACAGGCGAATACAAGCCGCAGGCAGTTGCAGACTGGCTCGAACATGACATGCCTGACCATCCTCTGATTAAAATGCTTGCGGATGCAAATGAGCCTGCATTACGACTTCTCGTTATGGGCGCATTGCGAGAAAATCCCACACCAGCAAACAGAGAGATTTTGAAAAAGCTCTTAAATGACAGTGACGAGCATGTTCGAGTTGCGGCTCAGCAGGTCGAGGCGGAGCTGGAAACGATAAAAAAGACAGTGCTCGATGAGCTGGTTTCAGAGCAGAACTTTTAGTACGTATCGTCGCCGATATGACGAAACAATACAATCTTTCGGATACTAATAAAGGTCTGCCTCCATTAGCGCAGGTTGAAACGGACAAAGTTAAAAGACTCCCGTCGACAGCCACAAGAGCCGAAGCCCTTGTCTGGTGGTCAAAAAACAAGAACCAGTGGATACTTAAAGACAACGACCAGGCATTGTTACCTTCGCTGGATTTAAATAGGGACTCCCCTGTCGCCTGAGGGGGGGCCTGGGTAACGTGCGACGAGCAGTATAAACAATTTCTCCCTGTTTGCACCCGGTCCTATCGGCAAAAGATGCTGATTCACAGGCGGAAAATGCTCTAAGCGTAATCAAAGCATGACCAGCAGTATAAACAATTTCTCCGTGTTGCAGGCGGCCTTATTGTGTTTGCATCGGCTCGTAACTGAACTTCTGTCCGCCGATGGATGCTTCGTACATCAGACCGGCCTGTCCCATGGTAAAGACTGCTACGCCGTTCTCGTACTTGGCGTTTGCCGAGACACCCGATTTGAGAGCTACGGCGGAAGCCTGTGCCGAGAAAGCGAAGTTGCCTGATTTGAAGTTGTCCAGGGCGTTCTGGGTCTCGAAGAAAATAAGTTCGGTATATTTCTGGCCGCCAAGCTGGAAGCCTATGCTGGCCTGTGTCAGTGTGCAAAAGCCGACTGGCCGGCTGCCTTCGAATAACTCGCCTCGTCCGAACGCTCCGCCTACTCCTATGCCGCCCTTGCCGACCGCCGGGAAGACTGCATAGCCCGCAGAGTTATCGAAGAACCTTTGCAGACCCGGATCGGTCTGTTTTGCAACGTCAATTGCGTTCGTAGTTGCGCTGGTTAGCTGAGCCTGTTTCCGGGCACTGCCGGGAGTGGTCGCGCAGCCGATGAGCAATGACAAGCTGTAAAGAACGATCCCTAATCTTACACAATGCTTTTTCATAAGATATCCTTTCTTCCTTCATTTTTGACTTTTCCTTCTTATAATCACATTGATCATACGTTGAGTTCTCAAAATTATACCCCCAGGTTTCGTAAGTACAACAAAAAATTTAAGAGACAGGATGGCTTTAAAGCTATCCTGCCTTTCTATCCCTATCTCTAAACCTGTTCCTGTTTTTTCGCACCCTCATTTTTAGCTCACTTTTCAATCAAACACGCAACACCTTACACTATATTAATTATAGAGGGACCTCTTTTTTATCCATCGCATTTAAAAAGTAAATGAAAATGTTTAGACACGGACAGGAGAAAGAATGAATCCGGCTTCGTCTGACGACTGCTTGTCAGGGCGAAACTTTTTGAAGCCCGACGCCGTGACAAGCAAAGCAAATTTCGGACAATGGATTCTCCGCAGAAGCGTTTTAAGGGCGGTAATTAGAGTGTAATTAGTCGGATTTTTTGCAGCTTTGCTTTAAGAAGATGGCTTTTGTGCAGTTCTTTATCCATGTCCAGTGCAGGATTAAATGCAGGGCGATCAGAGCGACGAAGAGAATAGAGAGGTAGAAATGAATGTCTCCCCACTGATGGCGCGTCATGGACAGTAGAGCTTTAGTCTCGCCTACGCCTTGGCCGCCGTGGAGCTGCTGTCCGCGCCCGCCTGTGCCGGGGGGAAGAACGTACTTGATAACGTAGCCAATAGCGGCCAATAGCAGGAGGTTTACAAAAGCTATCAGATCTACGATATAGTTCAATGTCGTACGTTTCATGTTTGGGCCACCTTTAATTTATGATAAGGAGAACAAACCATGCAGTATATATCATAACAAGCTGAAATGTTCATTATGATTTTTGAGAAAAGGGAATTTCAGCCGGCAGTGCGGGAAAAGCAATAAAAAAGCGTATCTCATGACGCTCCTCCTCAGCACGAGATACGCGAAAGCACTTTTTTTCGGGCCGGCGGCTGCTACATTCCAAAACCGGCCTTTTCGGCTTTAGTTTTGCCGGGCGCCGGTCCGCCGAACTGGGTGGCATCAAAAGCATTCTGCTCGTCATTACTCAACAAAGGTTCGGTGATTATTTTTGGAGTTATGAAGACGACCAGCTCGGCAACACTTGTCGTTTCGCCTTCGAATTTACAGAGATTTCCCAGGATGGGGATATTAGAGAGCAGCGGAACCTTATTGACCTGCTTTGTGGTCTCTTTCTTTCTCAGGCCGCCGAGCACGACAGCCTGGCCGTCATCGACAAGCGCAGTAGTATCGACTTTGCGCGTATCGACGATGGGGACTGTGCTCGAAGAAACCTGGACCGAGCCTACGACGATACCGAACTCGGGCATGATGTGCAGCCTGAGCTTACCGTCTCTTGCAACCTGCGGCGTGACTTCCAGCTTGGTGCCGACGTTCTTAAACTTTACCGTTTCGGTAATGTTGGAACCGTTTATCGTTCGCTCGACATACGGATGCTCGGTGACAATATCGAAAACGGCAGTCTCATTATCTATGACCAGGATTCTGGGATTGGCCAGAAGCTTCGCGTCGATGTTTTCCTTTTCGGCTCTCAGCTGCGCGTCCAGGTCGACGTGCCTGTTCAATACTCCAAAACGCAAATATCCCGTAGTGCTGTCGGCTGTCTTGTTTGTTCCGCCGCTGAATGTACCTATAATAGCCGGGTCGGTCCGACTGTCGATGTAAGTGGCAGCGCCGTCTTTGCTCACTGTTATGTCACTATCTGAAAAATATCCACCGCTGAAGTTTGTTCGCCTGCTCGCATACCAGTCGATACCAAGATCGAGATTGTCTTTGCAGGTGATGTCATATATCCTGACTTCCACGAGGACCTGCGGAGTAATGCGATCGATTTTCTCGATGAGCTTCGCTATTTCCCTGACTTTGGGCTCGGTATCAGTGACAATCAGGTAGCTGGTCCCCTTGACGTAGGAGACTCGTCCCTGGCTCGAGAGGAACTTCTGCAGAGCGTCAACGACCTGCTCGACGTCGGCATATATAATCTCGAACGTTTGGGTGACAAGCCGCTCGTTTATTACCGGCATCTCTTCGCGCGGGAGTATTCTCACGACGTTTTTTCCCTTCATGAAAGAGCAGCCGTGGTCATCGAGAATACTTTGCAGAGCCTCCTCTACCGTCACGTCGGTGAGAGTGACTGTCACGTTACCAGTGACATTAGGACTTAAAACAAAGTCAACGTTAACCTGCTCTGCGAGCTGTTTTATTACTAGTTCGATGGGCACATCACTAACATCTATTGATACGGTTTTCTGCATCCTCAGGTCAAGCTCGCTGGGCTGGTCCGCGTATTCAGATATCTGCTCTGATTGAGCTTCGTTATCGGTGCTTTGTGCAAAGACTCCATCACAACTGAAGAACGTGAAAATAAAAATGGTCAACAACGTCAATATTGAATACTTCGAATTAAGTCTTTTCATGACAGTTCCTTTTTTTATTTAATCGAACACTATCTTAATTTATATACAGCGTTTTCTTCGCTTTCCCCTGTTAAACATAATTATTGCATTCGCCTGTTACGATTGTTTGGGTTCGGGCTCTTTATTTGTTAGTCGGTCGCGCATGAACACTTCTTCGGCGACTTTCTGCGACCATCTTTTGCCGTCCTTCTCGAACACGATGTAATCCTTGTGAATTTCGACGACGATAGCACCGTTTATCTTCCCGTTAAGGTACACGAGCCTGTCTCCGATAACGACCGAAGGCTTATCCTCGCTATAGAGGATACTTTTCACATTCAGGACGGCCGCATCTGAAGAGTTTGAAGTCTGTTGTGCGCCTGTGATACTGCCGGCATCGGCCTCGAATCTAATCGGGTCTCTCATCTGCACCGGAAGCGGGTCGGGAATCTTCCATTCTATATCGTCACTCGACGATTTTTTGACAGCGATCGCTGATTTTTTGTCTTTATCTGCTGCCTTTGTTTTTGCGGGAGCTTTCCATAATACCTGCCTGAACATAAAGATCATTATGATAAAAAGAATCGGTATCATCACCACCATGACTTTTTGCCTGGCGTCGCCGGGCGCGGATTTTTCATTAAAGAATTTGGCCTTCACTTTCTGGATAAAGCCTGAGGACGAGTTGTTTTTGAAAGGATCATTACTGAACTTTTCAGTCCCTGTATTTCTACTCATCTGCTCCTTGAGCTGATAAGGATTCGCTCCGACATCGCTTTGCAGAGACGATGCGCGTCTTCCTGAAGAAAGACCTGTGGCTTTTTTCCCGGGCCGAGTGACAAAAGGCTGCTCTGTTTCTTTGCCCGGTGAAATCGCTCCGCCCTTGAAGCCGGATATAAATTCATTTTGAGGCGCCGCTGCGTTTTTTTCATCCTGCGTGCCCATTCTATTTTCTCCTGACTAAGATTTTCTCAAAAAATGCTGTCATGATTGTCAATCCGATTAGAATTTCGCGCCTACGATTTTCTCCACATCCTGATCGTCAGTTTTTGCAGTCTGCTGCTTTCGGACCAGCGCCGCGATATCAAGAGAAACCTGGTAGGTCGTCTTGTCATTGTTTTGACGGCTCAACGTAAATGCATCTATAAATAAAACAGGTTGATGCCTTTCGAGCGAGTTCAGGAACAATGCAAATTCGCGGAAGCCCGCTATGAAACTTACATTTATGTGTTTTTCGAATATATTATTCGGATCAACTGAAGCTGACGAAGCTCTGATATCGTCGTTTCTGATATTGAACGATGAGACTTTGCTCTCGCCGGCAATGCGGCTGATATCGAAAGTCAAATCCTCCGCGCTCTTGAAATCCAGAACAAACATGTCAAGCTTGTCCTGCAGAAGACCTATTTCCTCTTTCAGGCGTCTCGTCGTTTCTTCCCGCGCCGCCTGTCGCGCCGATTCATATTCCTGCTTGCTTTCAGCGAGATCTCTTTCGATTTCATTTCTCGTCTTGTTCTGCGGACTCATCACAAGAAAATAAGCCAGGACAAATATTACAAGGCAAGACGCCCATATAAAACCCATCATCCTGAGATATTTTTTGTATTTAGTAATAAGAGCCATGCTATTGTTCCGGTTTAAACAAACATTCTATTTCGTAAGAAACTGTTTCTTTTCCGTCCACCCTTTCTGTTTTCCTGTTAGGGACTATGTTCTGCAGTCTTGCGCCAAGCACAGAAGAGGCAAAAAGACGATCGCGAAATTCCTTCACTTCTTCGCGGCAGTCTTCCTGGCCCTGGTTATTGATTTTCAATATCAATTTTGTCACCGGCACGCTGATTTTGATCTTCTTTTTGGGATCATCTTCCTTGGGTACTTCTTTTTGAATTGAGTCCTGCTTCACTGACAGATTAGTCAATACCACGGAAGCGGGGAGTTCCTGCGCGAGTGTTTCCAAAACCGGTGACCACTGGTCAAATTTCGCAAGCGACGTTTTTACTGCGGAAAGACAAGCGCTACAAAGAACTTTTTCGTTCTCCAGGCTGTTTTTCATCTTTACGGCATCTGATAAATCAGCAGTTTTGTCCCGAAGCTGAAGCACGTTCTGCCGCTTCATTTTCGTAACGACTTTATTATGCTGATACATACTGTACAGTGACACCGCGACAACAGCCGGTAAGAGAGCTGTTATCAGGACGATGATTATTCCGCACGGGCCGCTCTTGAGCGGTATCCCGCGCCCTTTCAAAAGGTCTATAGTAAACGTTATTCTATTTTGTGTCTCGTTGTCCTTCACTTTTCAACTCGAGAATTAATGTCATATTGATCTCATAGCAAGTCCTGCGGCGACCGCCAGGGAATGGCCGTCCGTTTTAAGGATGTCCATGCATCCCTGAGACGCTTCACACCTGACGTCATCGAACGGATTCCATAAGATTACTTCCGCGCCAAGCTTTCGATTGAGCAGTTCCGCGAATCCTTCGGCACGAGCGAATCCACCGCAAAGATAGATCTTGCGTATCGGTACCGACTTTTCCTGTGCCGCGTAGAATCTTAAGGTCTCGGAAACACCGGTGACTAATTCTTCCGACGCTTTCTCAAGGCTCACCATCAATTCACCTGCATCGGGATGGGAATTCTGCTCTGCGAGCTGACTCGAATCATTTTTCGACTCGGAGTCTTTGCACTCATCGAATAAAATACTCTTAAGGTCTTCGACTGAAATATCGTTGGCGGCTGAAATTCGATCCAGTATATTATCTCCCGCGTAAGCAGTCTCCCGGATAAAGGGCCAGCCATCGGTATTCATAACTGAAAGAGTCGTATAGGAAGCACCAACATTCAGGATTGCAGCTTCATTCTTATCAGCATTGCTGCCAAGTCCGTAGAAGCAGTTCAACAGAGCTAGACCGTCAATATCCATAAGGACACATTTCAGTCCCGCTTTTTTGGCAAGCTCTATTTTATTTGTCACCAGAATATTTGTTGCGGCCACCAGAATACCGGTAGTCTTGTCGGTACCGTCGGTTATAAGCTGATAATCGACAGCGGCCTGGTCTGCATTAAACGGACATACCTGCGCCGCTTCGAGTGACACCGCTCCATCGACATCCTCCGGAGCCAGTGGCGGAAATGCGAAATCGCGAACAGCGACCTCGGAGCCGCTTACGCTGCATACTGCAAAGTTTGTTCTCAGTTTGACTTTCGCACGGAGTTTAGCCTGGGCAAGGCATTCGCGAATCGCGACGGCTGTCGCTCTTGTCCGAGAGTCTGCTCCTCCGGCAGACTCGAAGTGCGAATCACGAGTGGCCGCACCCGGGTCGCGGATTTGGGTGATTCCCGCCGCTGAGACTTTGTAGCCTGCATCATCTTTGCTTAGCGCAATTATCTTCACTGAGCAGGAGCCTATGTCCAGACCCAGAACCTCACCTCGTTTCACATTGAGATTTTGCTTTAGATTCATAGCTTATCTAATCGGCTTAAAAGAAGACTAATTTTACTTAGAACTTCGAATTTAAAGATATTTTTTTACAATGCTCTTTTTTAGAACTATGAGCTGCTTCCATAAAAAATATTTTGAATGATGGATCTCTGAAAGCAAGCCAAGACATGATTTTATCGGCAGTTGAATTGGAAAATCGGAAGCGGCTGCAACTGATATCAGCTCCAGCCGCTCTGATTTTCATTTTTGATCCGGATCAATTTTATTCTCGTTATTATATCACCCGGTTGTCAGGATATTATCCACCTCCTGCGATGTCCCTTTAGCTTCCTGATTTCGTCCAGCTTCCATCTGCACCCAGTACATAGGTACCTGATGGTGTTTCATCGACGCCGTCACCAGTGACTTCAACTGTCGCAAAGCCGCTTGCGTCCACTGCGGTGATCTCATAATCTCCCGCCGAAAAATAGGTACCTGTCAGATCAGAAGCGTCGAATCCGAGATATCCTTGTATAGTAGTGTCATCGAGAGTCCCAACCACGTTTGCTGCTGCAGTGGCAACACTCGTTTCCGCGGCATACGCGCGAACTGCGGTACGTATAGTACCTGCTGTTGCGTTTGCTTCGGACCATTTGGCCTTGTCGATACGACCCTGCATCAGCGGAATCGCCACAGCGGCTAAGATTCCAACGATGAGAATTACGACCATCAGTTCAACCAGTGTAAAACCTTTTCTTCTCGTCATTTTCATTTCTCCTAAAAAACACCAAAAAATTTTTTGTAAAAACTCTCTCTTTTTCGTTTATATTTCGTATCAATCGGCAAAATCAGAACGTCACTTAATCAAAAACCGTATTTCGAGTCAGACAATGCGGACATGGTAGTCTCGTCTGATATGAGATGGTGTAAACGCGCTGGGATTCAACGAGCTTCTAAATGTCCGACATCGTAAAGATCGGAAGATATAACGCAATTACCACCACAGATACGACTGCTCCGACTGTTATAATCATGACAGGCTCGAGCAGGCTCATCATGGTGCCCACTGTAGCGTCAACTTTTCTTTCGTAATGCTGGCTGGCTCTCTCGAGCACGGCAGGAAGCGAGCCGCTTTCCTCACCTACCTGTATCATTTTAACAACCATATTCGGAAAGAAACCTGCTGATGCCAGACTTATAGAAATATTCGAGCCTCCCACTACCTGTTCCCTGGTCCTCATAATAGCGGACCTAATAATATCGTTACTGGTCATGCCTGTAAGAATATTAAAAGCTTCGAGCACGGAGACACCTGAAGTGAGCAGAGTCCCCGTGGTCCTGCAGAATGTCACCAGGAAAGCCTGTGTGAGCACTTTGCCGAAGAGCGGGAGCTTCAGTATAATTCTGCTGAACATAAAATGGCCGCCTTTGGTCCTGTTGAGAAGACTTACAGTCACGACAGCCAAAACTATAGCACCTGTGATATAGAGTATATTATGTGCGAGCATATCATAGACAGCCATGAAGCCTTGTGTGAAGGCAGGGAGTTGTCCGCCTATCTGGTCGAATATCTTTCTGAATCGCGGGACAATGAATGCCATTATGAATATTACTATAACTGTGATAAAGCAAAGTACGAAAATCGGATAAGCCATGGCGCCTTTGACCTTTTTTGCCAGCTTGTCACGGTTGTCGAAATACTGCGCCAGCTTGCCCATAGCACCAGCTATGTTTCCGCTCGTTTCGCCGGCGAGAATCATAGCGCATGAGAGCCTGTTAAAGATTCGCGGAAATTCTGCTATGCTTTCGGAAAAAGGCTGACCTTTCCTGACCTTCTCTGATATTTGAGCAAGGACTTTCTGAAGCTGAATATTTTCGATGTCGTTACTTACAATATCGAGAGAAGTCGTAATAGGTATGCCGCCTTCGAGCATAGTGGTCAATTGCCAGCAAAGTGCAGCAAGGTCGGCTGATTTGATTCGTTTCTTTCTGCCTTTGGGTCTGGCCTTGGGAGTATTCGCGCCATGGGTTTCCTTGACTGAAATGGGTGTGAGACCCTGCTCTCGAAGCCTGTCAAGGACGTCTGTGGAGCTTGTTGCCTCTGTAAGACCTCTTCTCTGAGCGCCCGTTTCGTCACGAGCGATATAGCCGTAGCTTTTCATTTACTGAGCTTCCTTCAAAATCGTATAAGTTTCTAACCTTTTCCGGTAAAAGCAATACTCACAACCTCTTCTGCAGTTGTCAGACCCTGTAACACTTTATTTGCGCCGCTTTCAATCAGGCCACCGTATCCCTTGTCTCGTGAAGCCGCTCTTATCTGGGACTCGCTTTCACCTGCTATAATTTTTTCGCTGATTTCGTTGTCCACAGCCAGAAATTCGAAAATCGGCAAGCGTCCAAGGTATCCCGTACCTCCGCAGGCGGCACAGCCTTTTCCGTGATAAAAGACCGCGTTTCTTGCCTGTTCTTCGTCGAGACGAAGACGCTTTACGATTTCCTCGTTGAGTGTCACCGGCTCTTTGCAGTGCTCGCATATTCGCCTGACCAGGCGCTGGGCGATAACCAGGTTCAGTGCCGAAGCCAGAAGGTAACGTTCGATTCCCATATAAACCAGCCTGCTTATTGCGCTTGGTGCGTCGTTCGTATGGAACGTACTGAGAACAAGGTGACCTGTCAGAGATGCTTTAATCGCTATCTCGACTGTTTCCCGGTCACGTATTTCACCTATGAGAACTATGTCAGGGTCCTGTCGCAGAATGGCACGCAGGCATTTCGCGAAATCCAGCTCGATTTCAGGCTTTACCTGTATCTGGTTGATGCCTGCAAGACGATATTCGACGGGATCCTCGACTGTTGTGATATTCTTTGTCGGATCCTTCAGGTAATTCAGTGCCGAGTAAAGCGAAGTGCTTTTGCCGCTCCCTGTCGGTCCTGTCACTATAATGATACCGTGAGGCAGGCTGAGCATTTCCTTGAATTCCTCAAGATATCTGGGCTCGAGTCCGAGCTGGTCGATGTCATGTTTAACTGCGCTTGCATCAAGAATTCTCATAACGACTTTTTCGCCGTAAATCGTGGGAATTGTCGATACGCGAACGTCGATAGCTCTGCCTGATATTTTCATTTTGAATCTGCCGTCCTGGGGCAGTCTTCGCTCTGCGATATCCATGTGCGCGACAATTTTTATTCTTGCAATTACCGCGGCCTGCATCTTCTTGGGAGGCGGGACCATGTCACGCAGCACACCGTCAATTCTCATACGTATGACAGTGGTATGTTCCTGCGGTTCGATATGAATGTCACTTGCCCTGCTCTTTACGGCCTGGCTCATCAGAAGGTCGACAAAACGAATTACGGGAGCTTTGTTCGCGGCCGCTTCTCCACTCGATTCAGGCTCAACTATATCTTCGAGAAATACATCTTCCCTGGTCTTGTCCTCGTCGCCGATTTCAATCTCGACCAGGCTGCGAAGCTGCTGCTCTTCGACGTCGGAGCCGTGATAAATCAGTTCTATGGCTCTCTGGATTTCTCTCGGCGAACTGATAGCAGGCTTGATCTGCCTTTTTAATTTGAGAGTGACAGTGTCTATCGCGATAACGTTGAGCGGGTCCGCCATGGCGACAATAATTTTGTTATCCTCTTCAGCGACTGCGACAAGACAGAAACGAGTGGCAATGCTCTCAGGTAATAACCTGGCAATTTCCACGTCAATCGTGTCTGTCATACTCTTGCTGTCGAAGCGAATGTACTGCATATTGAAATGCTCTGACAAGGCTGCGGTTACATCCTCATCGTTGAGCATCTTGAGACGAAGGAGGACTTCGCCGAGCCGGCCGCCCTGGTCACGCTGCTGGTTCAGCACTTCCAGAAGCTCCTCGCGGCTTAACAAGCCCTTGGCTACGAGCAGTTCGCCAAAAAACAGGCTTTCCTGCGATTCAGGGATTTTGGAGATAGTCTGCACGGATTCCATTCGATTAATATTGCCTCCAATTAACGTGCCGGTTCAAATTGCTACTCACTTTCTATTCAAAATATAAGACAAAAATGCAAAAACCAAAATCGTATTTCACGTTTTTTTGCCCAGTCAACATAAATAAATTTTACTCCCTCCATTTTCGGACAATTTTCTCATAGAATTAACGTAAATTCCGCCAGGGGCCTTTCCCGGGGCAAAAACAGGGTGACTTAGAGAGATGCATCTTCTTTTTATCGGACGTGACTGGTTGAAATGACGGCATGAATCAGGCGCACGTTTCTTCGGAAAGAGCTTCTGCGCTTGCAAAAAGAATGTTCATTTTTGTAAATGATGCGACAAATTGGATCTAATCGTTTACTCCATAGATCCAGTGGGAGTTGGTCAGGTCGTAATCTGCAAGCTCATCGGGCCCGAAGAACACGCCTATTTCCCTCTGAGCTGACTCGGGACTGTCCGAGCCGTGAACGAGATTGAACCTTTTGGCGCTGCTGAAATCGCCGCGAATAGTTCCCGTTTCAGCGTCACAGCCGAACGTAGCTCCCATCATCTTTCGGAAAATCTCGATGATTCCGTCGGCTTCCCAGACCATGACCAAAGATGGTGAGGAGGTAATGAACTTGACGAGACCGTTTAAAAAAGGCTTGCCGCGATGAACGGAGTAAAGATCGAGAGCTAATTCTTTTGTTATTTGCAGGAATTTTGCTCCGACAAGCTTGAATCCCCTTCTTTCGAGTCGTGAGATAATCTGTCCGGCTACCTGCCGCTGTATGCCGTCAGGCTTAATAATTATTAATGTACGTTCTGCCATCTACCTTCTGAATAACGCTTCTCCGAAGCCGAAAATGTTTTCCTTAACATGAGATCGGAACACAGTTTTGTGCTCTATGCTTCTGTATTCTAATCTTTCACGCTCCCTTCGGCACGATGTAAATTTCGACCCGCCTGTTTTCCTCGGCGCCGCCTTTGTTCGGAGCGTTTGGAACTACCGGGCGATATTCACCGAAACCTCGCACGCTCATGCGATTCGGGTTGACATTGCTCGCTTCCATAATCTTTTCGACAGATATTGCCCTGTGAACTGACAGATGCCAGTTGGTCGGATGGAGCTTGAGCGTGTCGGGTTTCTGGATTGGAATGTCATCTGTGTGACCCGCGATAACTATATCGAAATCCTGCGCTTCAGGACTGTTAAGTATTCCGCAGAGGGACTTGACAGCCGAAGCGGCTGAACTGGTGACTTCGTCGCTTCCTTTATTGAATAACAGGTCGCTGCTGAATTTCACTATGCCTTTTTCCGCGTCATAAGTAACCATGCCGCTGTGTGATTTCGCAAAATCTTCCAGCAAAGTGCTCAGCTCGGGAGGCAGAGCTGCGCCGCCTGTCAGAAGCTGGCCCTGCATCTGCTTGATCAGCCTGTCCTTTTCGTCGAGAGTCTGCTGGAGCGCAACAATTTTCTCCTGAAGCGTAGTTAAATCGACGTTGCCTGTTGCTTTAAGTGCATCAAGATCGTTCTTATACTGATTACGCTCGAGTTCTGCGGCACTTAACCTGGCCCGAAGGTCGTTGATTACCCCTTGCTGCGCGTCGTTTTGCGAACGCAATCGCTGCATCTGATCTGAACAGCCTGTGATGAAGAGAAAAGAAACACATAAGAGAATTATTGCTGAAAATTTTGCGGTACGCATCGTCCAATCCTTTCCAAGAGAACTACGATAGTTTCCTTTGACTATCTTTTACAACCATGAATTTTTCGGAGGTGATTACAGCATGCAAAGTCTGCTTCACTCTCAGGCACAAATAAAACTTATTAATGGATATTCGTCAAGGATAAACTTAAAAAATTATTGTGTTTTGCAGTTTATCTTTGCGTAAAGATATTTTTATGGATTGAAGCAGAATTTTCGTATAAAATTCACTTTTTGACCGCTTGAGAAAAGACAAGTTAGAATTGCAAAAGTTTTTGCTGATTTAGAATCGGTATCTGTAATAATGAAAGTAAAGATAGCTCAAAAATGCGGCTTTTGCCACGGCGTAAGAAATGCCATCAGGGTCGCAAACCAGACCCTGGAAGCACAGCGCCAGGTGTATTGCCTCGGGCCTATTATCCATAACAGGGATATGGTCGAGCAGCTTTCGCGAAACGGTCTCAAAACTGTCGATACCGCCGAAGATATAATGTCCGGAACTGTGCTCATACGCTCCCACGGCGCTGCGCCTGAGCAGATAAAGAAACTGAAAGAGAAAGGCCTGAACATTGTCGATGCGACTTGTGTACTCGTTAAAAGAGTTCAGCACATAGCCGGCGAATTCGAGAAAGAAGGCTATAAAGTAGTGATTATCGGCGAAGAGGACCATCCCGAAGTTCAGGCTGTAGTAGGCTGCGCAAAGGATGTCATTGTAATCACCGAAGAATCGGACATTCACAAGCTTCCCGAGCACGCAAAACTCGGGATTGTCTGCCAGACGACTCAGAGCCCCGAGCATTTTGGCAAGATGCTCGGCGCAATAGGCCAGACCGATTTCAGCGAGTTGAAAGTAATCAATACCCTCTGCAAGGAAGCAATAAAAAGGCAGGAATCCGCCGTAGAGCTTTGTAAACAGGTAGATATTATGTTCGTCCTGGGAGGCTTGGAAAGCGCCAAGACGAAAAGGCTGGCCGAGCTTTGCAGGACTGTAAACGAAGAGACCTATCACCTGCAAAACTGGAAGGAACTCGACAGGAGCCTGCTCGAAGGCAAGACAACAGCCGGAGTTACCGCGGGAGCTTCAACTCCGGACTGGATAATTGACGAATTCGTAAAAAATCTCGAAACAGTGCAAAACACTATAAATTAGATGTCAGTATATAAGAAAATTGTTTAAGAGGCTCTTGATATTAGAGCGGAAGTGTGATACAAATAACTGTTTTCTAATACAGAATTATAGTAAATTAATTGTGCATTTGCTGCGTGGGCAAGTGCGTTTTTCCAACATATAACAGGGACAACGTAGAAGTTTATGCTTGTCGCATAACTACCTGCATGCGTAAATGTGGGGCGCAGGCAGGAAAAGATTACAGACTCCGCAAAGGAAAATTTATTTTATGGTAGATTTGAACATTATTAACAAATTAGGTTTGTCGCAGGAAAAGCTTGACGAGCAGGTCAACGAAATGTACGGCGAACAGGAACAGAAATACCTGGAAGACGCTCTTCAGGCGAAGGTCGATTCGCGACTTCCCGGGGCGATTCTAAAGGGTACAATCGTATCGCAGATAGGCAACGACGTCATCGTGGAAGTCGGCCTCAAAAGCGAGGGAATTGTCGATGCCAGCGAGTTCGACAGTCCCGACGAAATAGTTCTGGGTAAGGAAATTGAAGTACTTCTTGAGGACACGGATTCGGAAAGCGGCCTGGTAGTTCTTAATAAAAGAAAGGCTGATGTCATAAAGGGATGGGAACATATACTTGAAACCAAAAAAGAAGGAGACGTAGTAGAGGGCAAAGTAATTAGGCGTATCAAAGGCGGCCTGCTTGTCGATATTGGCGTGCCTGTATTTTTGCCGGCGTCACAGGTCGATATAAGAA
>JARRRJ010000006.1:0-14399 GCA_037380865.1 Sedimentisphaerales bacterium | reverse complement strand
TAATATTGATGACATAACTATTGAATTTATAATAACTTAAACACGACTTGTCATTCCTGCGAAGGCAGGAATCCACTGTTGCGATGCTAAAATGAATACGCGCCCATTCGGCTTCTCTCAGAGCAGAAGCTCTGCGCGGGCATGCCAGAGGATTTTGTTGCTTTTTCTTTTGAATCAAGCTTTTTGAGATTCGATAAATTTGATTATGTTGTAAATAACCAGATTGCATGGCGTGCTTAATTGATGCTTCTTCGCCAATTCTATAACAGCTCCGTTAAGTGCTTCTATTTCTGTTGGCTTTTTTGCTGCCATATCCTGTAAAGTCGATGATTTGTGCTGCGCTGTGTCGGGAATAAGCCTGCTGTAAAAAACATCGAGAAAATCTGTTGCTTTTTCCCAGTGCGTTTTATAGCCTGC
The DNA here is from genome assembly GCA_037380865.1 of Sedimentisphaerales bacterium. Taxonomy (GTDB): domain Bacteria; phylum Planctomycetota; class Phycisphaerae; order Sedimentisphaerales; family Anaerobacaceae; genus JAFGPS01. Next base: position 13,982 of record JARRRJ010000006.1, on the reverse strand, counting down.
TTTCGTCATAACCAGAAAAACTTCCTCAGCAATACAACTCATTATCGAGCGAGAGTATTCCAGCTCTGCCAGCTTTCCGTAAGGGACATTGAGAATTGCGCCGAGCGGATTTAGCGCACAGTTATAAAGCATCTTGGCCCACAAATCCTTTTCTACATCATTCACAACTTCACATGGGATGTCACCATTATCTATCGCATGACTCAATTCCGTTACGGCAGACAAATCTGCTCCGAACAAACTCCCTATGTGAATCGAATCTGCATGGACAGTTATCTGGACTTCGTTCGGCTTAGTTCTCTGAAATCCTGTGATAACGCGGCCAGAGTAAATAATATCTCTATCAAAGAAAACCAGAAATTTCTCGGCGTTGCCCCATCCGTTCTGAAAAAGGATAATTTTCGTTTTGTCACCAATCAGGGACTTATGCTCGCTCAAATCTTTTGCAGCGTTGTGTGAGTCGAAGGATTTTGTGCAGACTAGGATAAAATCATAGACTTTTTCTGGGACGTGTCCCAATGAGAGACAGGCATTAAATTTGGACGAATCGGCATGAAAAACGCCGAAAATGCCGATTCTGCTCAAGCCTTCCTTGCGCAAAGCCTGTATAGTATTTTCTCTTGCGAGAATATCGACATTGACATTCGATTTCAAAAGACAGCTCGCCAGACCAAGGCCAACTGAGCCGCCGCCATATATTAAAGCATTCATGTGAGCATTATAATACGATGCAGGACTAATATCAAACAGCAGCTCCTGTTGTATATTTAATCTTGATAAGTTCTTGGCGCAGATTGGGAATGATTCTATAATTAGTCTTTTAATAGAATCGGTTTTAAATCATTTATTACGTTTAGAAAGGGCACGATGATGAGAACTTTTTTGTTAAGTGCAGCTTTGGTCGGGCTTGTTGTTTTTGCTTCTTTGGAAGCCCAGGAAACGGGGAATACTGCTCAACCTCAGACCAGGCGCGGGTTTGGAATCGGAACGCGCCGGGGGAATGCTCCTGTCGTTGCAGGCACACAATACCTCGAAACCGAGACAGGACGCTGGCTTGTTCATGATATGGACAGGCCTGCACCACCGATAATTACACCGGGTACTGAAAGCACCCAGGAACAGCCTGGAAAAGCGCCGTCTGATGCGATAGTTTTATTCGACGGAAACGACCTTTCAAACTGGGCCCCGACACGCGGCAATCAAATGAGATGGACTGTTCAGGATGGCTACATGGTTCCCGCAAGGCAGGCAGGGGATATAAGAACAAAACAATCGTTTGGCTCGTGCCAACTGCATATCGAGTTTGCGACGCCGACACCGGCCAGGGGCACATCTCAGGAACGGGGAAACAGCGGCGTATTTCTCATGTCAACTTACGAAGTTCAAGTGCTCGACTCGTACGACAATAAAACCTATCCTGATGGCCAATGCGCAGCACTGTATGGGCGCAGCGTTCCGCTCGTCAATGCCTGCCGCGAGCCCGGTCAATGGCAGAGTTTCGATATCGTCTTCCATCGTCCCATGTTTGAAGGAAACGAGGTTGTAAAAAAAGCAACTTTCACAGTATTCCAGAACGGCGTCCTGGTACAGGACCATGTCGAGCTGTCCGGCGGAACAGGCTGGATCGATGAGCATACTATTACAAACTATTCTCCTCACGAGGACAAGCTGCCTCTGTCGCTGCAGTACCACCAAAACGCGGTAAAATTCAGAAACATCTGGATTCGCGAGTTAAAAGACTGAGAATGCAGTTTTGTCGTGCTGATATTTTACCTTTACACTCATGCAAGCGTTTGATAAAATGCGACCTTTGAGCAGAAATTACCCCGAAAAAGGGGATTAGTGTTATATACGAGACGAAATGGCTGGCAAAATTATTATAAATGCCGAACGATGCAAGGGTTGCGGTTTATGTGTGGAGGTGTGCCCGAAAAAGAGCATCGTCATCTCTAAAGAATCCAATAAAGCAGGATATTTTCCCGCGATGGCGGCTAACAACAATTGTACAGGCTGCTGTGTATGCGCGTTGGTTTGCCCCGACGCCGTGATCGAGGTACTCCGGGACGACCCAGGCAGAATCAGGGAAGTTATCGATTCGCAAATCAAGAATAAGCCAAAAGTGATTGAGGAAAAAACGTGAGTTCCGCACCAGATTCATCAAGCTCTATCATGGAAAAAAAGAAAAAGCAAATTTCCGGTAAAACCGTTAAAAGGGTTTTGATGTGCGGCAATGAAGCTTTGGCTGAAGGCGCCATCATAGCCGGAGTGGATGCATATTTCGGGTACCCAATCACGCCGCAGAATGAGATTCCCGCTTACATGTCGAGGAGAATGCCCGAAGAAGGTCGTGTCTTTGTGCAGAGCGAAAGCGAATTAGCCGCGATAAATATGGTCTTCGGAGCGGCGGCTACTGGAAAAAGAGCTATGACAAGCTCCTCCAGTCCCGGCATCAGCCTGATGCAGGAAGGGATAAGTTACCTTGCTGGAGCGGAACTTCCGGCTGTCATAGTAAACGTCATGCGGGGAGGTCCCGGACTTGGCAACATTGCTCCGTCGCAAAGTGACTATTTTCAGTCAACCCGCGGCGGGGGACATGGCGATTATCGCACTATCGTACTTGCGCCGTCGAGTGTCCAGGAAATGGCGGATTTTATGCCGCTTGCTTTCAATTTGGCAGACCAATATCGAACGCCTGTATTGGTTCTCGCAGACGGTTTGCTCGGACAGATGATGGCGCCTGTATTGCTTGAGAAAAAGCCGGGCAGGAAGCTGCCGCCAAAAGACTGGGCTTTGACGGGCGCGAGAAATAGAGAGCAAAATATCGTTCGCTCGCTATGGCTCAAGGATGGAGTTCTGGAAGAGATAAATAGGAGGCTGCAGTCACGATATGCGGAAATTGTAGAAAATGAGGTGCTTTGCGAGCAATATCAGGTTGAGGATGCTGATATAGTTTTGGTCGCTTATGGGATTTCCGCACGGATCGTTCGCGGTGCTGTAACTAAAGCAAGGCGCGAAGGAATTAAAGCAGGCTGGATTCGTCCCATTACATTGTGGCCTTTCCCTTACGAGCAAATCAGCAGAGCGGCAGACGAGCTGAGAATTTTCCTGACAGTCGAGTTAAGCTGCGGCCAGATGATCGATGACGTTAAGCTGGCTGTCGCGGGGAAATCACCTGTCGTATTTTTCGGTCGAACAGGCGGCGGCGTGCCGACTGTCGATGATGTCCTCAATCAAATCCGGCAACTGACAATAAAACATAAAAGTTGAAATTATGAAAACCGTTTTCAAAAGAACACCGACTTATAAAGATGTTCCGACACATTACTGTCCCGGATGCGGGCATGGCATAGCGCACAGACTGCTTGCGGAAGTTATCGATGAGCTGGACATTCGCGATCGTACAATCGGAATCGCGCCTGTCGGGTGCGCGGTACTCGAGTATGATTACATCGATGTCGATATGGTCGAAGTCGCGCACGGCAGGGCGCCTGCGGTTGCGACGGGAATGAAAAGAACCAATCCTGACAAAATAATCTTTTCGTACCAGGGTGATGGCGATCTGGCAAGTATCGGTGCAGGAGAGATTCTACATGCGGGTCATCGCGGCGAACAAATAACAGTTATTTTTATAAATAACGCCATCTATGGTATGACAGGCGGCCAGATGGCTCCCACGACAATGCTCAACCAGGTTACGGCGACGACACCCAAGGGCCGCGATGCGGCACAGCAGGGGTATCCTCTCCAGGTATCCGAGCTTCTGGCTGTGCTTCCCGGAACTGTTTACATCGAGCGATGCGCACTTAGCAACCCGGCAACTATAAGAAACACTAAGAAAGCGCTCAAGCACGCATTTGAGCTGCAGATTGAAGGCGCACAGGGAATGTCGCTTGTGGAAATTTTGTCACCATGTCCGACTTATTGGCGCATGAGACCTGTGGATGCGATGGCATGGATAGATAAGGAAATGATAAAAGCCTTCCCGCTTGGAAAAATCAAATAAGAAATAACAGAATCTTACGTGGAAAACAAGATGCGAGAGACAGAAAACGAGCTTTACGAGGAAGTCATTATCGCGGGTTTTGGGGGGCAGGGAATAATGCTTGCGGGCAAGCTTCTTGCTCAAACAGCAATGAATTGCGGCAGGGAAGTGACATATATGCCATCATACGGCGCCGAGGTACGCGGCGGAACAGCGAACTGCATGGTAGTTATCGCGCAAAACGAAATAGCATGTCCCGTTGTAGGAAAACCGGATTCGCTTATTGTCATGAACAAAGCTTCGCTGAACAAGTTCGCATCGCGACTCAGGAACGGGGGGTTGCTCATACTGAACAGTTCATTGATAGAGATTGAGCCGCAGGTGGACGATTCAGTCGAAGTAATTCGCCTGCCCGCGGACGAAATAGCAGTGGAATTAGGAAGTGTAAAAGCCGCAAACATGGTTGCGCTCGGAGCCTATTTGCAGGCAAAAGGCCTGTTCGATATCGAATCAGCAGGCGATGCTTTACCCGAAATTCTGGCAAAAAGGCATCATGACACTCTGCCTTTAAACAGGGATGCTCTACAGCGAGGCGCCGAATTCGTATCCTCTGAGATGTCCGCGAAGATGTAGCAGAAATGTGCCGAGCTGGAGAAGCTTCACTATTGCAGCCAGCCTGCAGCGGCGAGCCATAGGTCTACTAAATCCGCCAAATCCGATTCGTCTATATTGCCGTCGTTGTTAAAGTCGGGATTGGGAAACGGCATTTCACTCATGCTGGCATAAATGGTTCCACCATAAGCACCCATATTAATAGAACCTCCGTTGGGCATCGGCTCATTCGCGGCATCAGTTGATGGATCTCCGGTATCGATGCAGGGACTTGAAACTTTGTCGAGCACCCAAACATCGTGTTCCGGCCAATACCTGCCCCGCTCGCTGAGCAAATGGTAATCTGCATTATTAGGGTCTACAAACATTGGATGAGAAAAATCGAAACTTATGCCGTTGCTGTATATCTGTTCAATTTCATCGTAAGATAAAACTCTTTCAAATACTATAGTTTCATCAATCAAACCCTCGAAATTGTGCACTCCTGTCGAGCGGGAACCCAAAGTCATTTTTAACTCAAAACTCGAGTTTGCGGGTTGATTGATATAATGAAAAGTGTTATCTTCAAAACCATTGAAATACGCTGTTACTGTTTTTGAAATACTATCTCTTACAATAGCTATGTGCGTCCAGAGACCCTGTGGTACAACACCGAAATCATACTCCTCATTCTCCCCCGGACCATATTCGTGAATATACTTGAGACGACCGCCGGAAGTAACACCTAAGTAAAATAAAGCATTATTCCGTCCTAAATCATCCGGTCCACCCTCTATAACAAAAATAGCTTGTTGTTCTGCGTTCCTATTGACCCAGGTACTAAAACTGATATCCTGATTAAGCATATATGAAGTCGATACGCCACAATCCACATAATCATCAATTCCATCAAAACTTAATGCTGCGCCAGCCATGCCGGAAGTCCAGGTTGCTCCGTTGATATCACCATCTGCACCAGAAACAACATCTTTAATAGAGCTACTGCCTGTTTCATCAATAGGCCAATAATAGAGTAAGCCTGAAATACTTCCTTCAGAGGTATCTATTTGATTTTGTACCCAGCTATAACGAGCTTCACATCCTGACAAATCACTTTCTGAATTATTCCAGAAAATGCAATTGCTAATATCGGGATTTGCTGCCGAGTACGCGCGGATGCCGTAATCATTATCAACTATAGTCACATTGCTGATTGTCGGAGAACTCTCTACAAGCAAAATGCCAATATAGCTGTTTTTGATAACAACATTTTTCAAAACACTATCGGGACCCTCGTTGCTTACGAATGAAACAGCGAAGGTATTGGGAACTTCCAGCACGGGAACACCATCAGAATCAGCGAGACCCTGAACAGTAATTGCTTTGCCCTTAAAATCAATCGTGTCATTGTAAATCCCGGGTCTCACTAAAACGGAATAACCTTCCGGCGCTGTATCTATACCTTTTTGTATCGTCGCAAAAGCCGACTGAGAGTTCGTACCGCTATTCGAATCATTTCCGTTAGCTGCATCGATATAGTAGCTTTTATTCCGAATACGGCTGATGGTTACCAAACCACTCTCAGCAGAAAACTCCGACACGAAAAGTGAGCCGTCCGGGCCAAATATAATTTCCTGACAATCCGAAGCAAACACCGACGCATGACCTTCCGGATCGATTCTCCAGAGCTTTCTCGGGCTGTCATAAGTCTCTTTTCCGATTACATACATGTATTCGCTGAAACCACAGTCTGGCGCGAATGCGATAGACCCCGCCTGAATCAGGTCTTCGGTAAATCTTGCTGGATGACCTTCGGTATCCAGGGAAAAGAGTCCCGTCACATCTTCGTTACCCGGATCATATGTATTTGCCAGGTACAAGAGACCGCCGTAGTTACCTGTTGTGTCAAAGGCCAGAGATAATGGTCCGCCTCCATTTCTCGAATAAGGAAAGGAGCTGAATATCGATTCGTTCCCTTGCGTATCTATCCGATAAATGCAGTCGTCGCCTCTTGTTGTGACATACAGCAGGCCGCCGTAGTCGCCTGTTCTGTCCAGCGCAATTGAAGTCGGGCCGTCTCCACTCAGAGAAGTGAAATGTGATACGGCTCCACTGAGGTCGAGCCTCATTATGTCTCCCCTGAATGTTTCGAAATCAACTACGTATAAGTATTCGCCAAAACTCGTTCCGCCTGTCCAGGTGATTCCCCGAGGATATTCGATCGCGCCAAATTCCCTGGCTGCTCCGTCAGGTGCAATACGCCATACAAAACCGGGAGGGTAATGCGTAGCATATAAATTGCCGACGCCATCGACTGCCAGACCTCTTGTCGCAATCGATTGGGGATAAACCGCAAGAATTTCCACTGTATAACCGGGCTCGTATACTTCTATTGCATATGCAGAATTGAATATCAATAGAATACAAACAGCCGCCAGAGAAACTGTCCCTCGTTTCATTTTCTTTTCCTTTCAGAAAAGCCAAAATATCTGTTAAAACTAATCCCTTATTAAAAGGATTGTCATTCAGCAGTTATTGTAACCAGCCGGCAGCGGCGAGCCATTGATCCACCAAATCCGCCAAATCCGACTCGTCTATGATGCCGTCTTTGTTAAAGTCTGGGTCCGGAAATGGCGTTTCACTCATACTGGCGTAAGAAGTTCCCCCGTAGGCGCCCATATTAACATAGCCGCCATTGGGCATTGGTTCGCCGGCTGGTTCCTCAAGCGGGTCTCCAGCGTCGATGCAGGGACTTGTAACTTTGTCGAGCACCCATACATCATGCTCAGGCCAGTAACGCCCGCGTTCGCTTTTCAAGTGATAATCGCCATTGTTCGGGTCGGCAAAATCCGGATTTGCATAAATATTGCCTTCACCGGCTTCCGTCGTCAGGCTGTACTTCGCTGCGCAGCCGGATAAATCAGCGTATGAATTGTTCAAGAAAACGCAATTGCTTATATCAGGATTTGAGGCAGTATAAGCTCTTATTCCATAATTGTTGTCAACAAGCGTAACGTTGTTGAGAGTAGGTGAGCTCCCTGCGAGGAACACGCCTATAAAGCTGTTCCTGATAACGACATTCTTCAGCACACTCTCGGGACCTTCGTTATTGGCGAAGACAACTGCAAAATCATCCGGGTTTTCCAGCACAGGCGCGCCCCCTGGTCCTGTTACACCCTGCAATGTCACTGCTTTGCCATGAAAACTAATACTGCCTGTATAAGTCCCCGGGCCTACCATGACTGTAAAGCCATCAGGCGCAGCGTCAATACCGCGTTGAATTGTGGCAAAAGCAGTCCCCGAACTCGTTCCATTATTAGAATCATCACCATTACTCCCGTCCACGTAATAAGTGTTATCCGCCAGAAAATACGAAACGTAAATGTCACATATTGAAGTGTCTGATGTCTGTGCTCTCCTAAAGTAGAACTCGTTGCCATTATAGCTGGGATGCGGATGCGCGTTTTCCATGCCCGGTGTATCAAACTGTGACAAAGCCTCCAAATTACCAAAATATCCGTTTAAGGAGCTGCGGGTGGCTTTAAATAGTTGTGACGAGCCGTTACGATTCGAAGAGAAATACAACTCAAGTCCGTCAGGTGAAAGAAATGGCCCAAGCTCAGCAAATTGCGTATTCACTTCAGACAGATTTCTATAAGTTGTAAAACTCGAATTTCTATCGGGTCGAGCCGCTATCCAGAGATCATAATTTCCTTTGCCGTCTGGAATATCATAGGCGTCAAAAACCATAATTAACTCATCCAGGGTTAACGCGGGAGCCTGAAGTTTATTGCCGAGCGAATTAAGTTCCTCGATGCTTTTTCCGGCAGGCCATGGGTCATTAATCGATTCCCTTTCACTGAGCATGAGACGATACCTTCCGCTTGTTTCATTGTGGTAGTACATTCTCAGGTTATCACATGATACCCAGGGACATAGCTGATGGCCGGGTGAATTGTTCAGCGGGCAATCCAAGACTTGCACAAATGTAAATGCCCCGGAAACGTCGTTGCGTGTCGCTGTGCATATTCTTCCATAATATGACGTTGAGTTTCTGACTCTCGCAAAGTAGAGTGTTAGTCCATCAAAAGACAGAAAGGGAGACCAGTCCTCTCCGTAAGGATCGTTTACTGAAGTTAGTGGAACCGGCTCAGTCCAGGCAGAGAAAACAGGAACAGAAAGAATTGTCATTACAAGAGCACTGAAAAGAAAACTTCTCGCATTCATAATTTCACCTCTTATTGCGCTCTAACGACAATATTTTTACAAATACATCCGCTTACTGACAACTTAAAGAAATTCTATCCAAAATAACAGGGGTTATCAAGTCATTTTCCGTATTTTCCTAAATTTCTTTCCAAATTCTTCATGATTCGCGTATGCATCACTCGAATTAGTCAAGGTATGCCGCTCTAAGACCATTTTTCTTGACGAAATCGGTGTTATATAGGATACTCTTCCGACTATATCTATGAATAATGTTGAGTCAAATCCGAAAATATTTGATAAGCTGAAAGAGGACTTCAGGCAAGGCAGGACCCTCCTAACATTCACAACGCTGCAGACCACAGGAGCGATTCTTCGGATGGCTGCACCGCTGGTTGTCGCCTGGCTCTTTTCAGAATCAATGTGGAACAGATACTCTCTGTGTGAACCTGTCATTTTCTTTTTTTCCGCGTTGCTGATACTTTCCGCCAAAACGCCATTTATCATTTTTGCAAATCAGGAAAGGAATGAAACGGGCGTTATCCGTAAAACATTTTCAATTCAATGTATTTTTCTGGCAACAAGTGTCAGTCTTTTTCTTTTTGTAATCGGTGTTTTCGGAACATTCATAGCTTCTATTGCCAAAATTGATCGGATTGAATTAATATTTCTGTCTCTGGCATTTTTTGGCTTTGTTATTAAAGATTTCGCCAGCAATTTATTTATGGCCCTGAATCGACGAACCGCAAATGCCATTCTGGAATTTTCGTTCGGGACATTGACACTGGCTTTTATCGCCATGTTCTATTTTCTCAAGTGGATAGATCTGAAAACGATTTTTCTTTCCTATTTTTTTGCCTCTTTATTGGTCCTGGGAGTTACTCTGCTGGTGATTGATTTTAAAGTGCTTTCACCACTGGTATTTGACTACAGACAGTTTAGAGAAATGCTTGATTTCACTCTATGGATGATTGCCGGGACAGTGTCGAGCACCGTGATAGGTTCGATAGGATTATATGCTTTGAGATATTTCGCCGCGTCTATGGAGAATGCTCCGGGCACATACAATCTTGCTTATAAATTCTTCAAGGGATTCACAATTCTAATCTATATTATACCTTCTTATTTTCTACCGCATATCAGTGCGAATATCAGGAAACCGGAAAAAATGAGGGCATATCTTTTCCATAAACGTCCGCTTGTTTTGTTTTTAGGCGTTACCGGTTTCGCTCTCGCATGGATATTTATGCCTTATTTTCTAAATTTATTCTATCATAACAAGTATGATGATGTTGGTTTTCTTCTACGGATTTTTCTTATAGGCAATGTAGTATTTCTATATACTGCGATGTACGGACCGATTTTGGGTGCGTTAAAAATATATAAGTTTCAACAGATAGTTGCTCTTAGTCAATTAGTTGTCAATTTTGTTTTAAGCCTTTTATTAATTCCTCGTTTCAATCTTGTGGGAGCAGCGCTGGCGACTGTCCTCTCATATTTTTATCTGGCTATTGTGTATGAATATTATTATAGAAAGAAATTAAAGAGACTGGTTTTACAAAGATGACGGATACTATATTTAAAATTGATTTGTCGCAGGTATTGAAAAAGTCACCTGTTAGAATAGAAATCGGCTGCGGCCAAACCCGAAGAGAAGGTACTATAGGGATTGACCGCGTTGATTTGCCTTCTGTGGATATTGTGACTGATATTGAAAATGGACTGAGCTTTCTTCCGGATAATTCTGTCGATGAAATATATTCATCAAGCTGTTTCGAACATATAAACAACTTTGTAAGTCTGATGAAAGAAATTATACGCGTTCTCAAACCAGGTGGAAAAGCGACTATATTTGTGCCCCATTTCTCGAATCCTTACTTTTATTCCGACCCAACACATGTGAGAACTTTCGGTCTTTATACTTTTTATTATTTCGTAGATTCTAAGTACCAGTTAAAACGCAAAGTGCCTGCTTTTTATTTCGATTTCAAAATTAAAATCATTTCACAAAAATTCATTTTTGGTGCTCCTTTTCCGCTCAGGGGATTATTTCTCAAATGTGTCGGTGTGTTGTTTAACCTGAATATGTTTATGCAGGAACTTTATGAAGGGTGTTTTAGTCATATATTCCCTTGTCACGGGATGGAAGTAATCTTTACCCCGGATAAATAGATTTATCTCGCAACTATTTCACGATGGCTTCAAAGATGGAAGCAAGTGCTGGAATAACTGTATTGAAAGAGTAAAATTGCTCGACAACTTTTCTGCCGGCGTCACCGAATTTTGTTCGCGATTGTTCATCTTTGTAGAGCGTCTCAAGTGTATGATACCATTCTTCATCAGATTTCGCAGCAAATCCTATATCAGCCTTTGATAAAACATCTTTATTCATTCCGATAGGCGAGACAATTACCGGCAGGCCGACTGCCATATATTGAAGCATCTTGAAGCTGCATTTGCCTCTTGCCCATGGTGTATCCGTAAGAGGCATAATTCCTACGGACATCGTGTGAAGACTTTCAACTTCGACCTGTCTGCTCCATTGTACAAATCTCATTTGATCTGGCGGAATTAATTCCGAGTACCACGGCTTGTCTGCAATGATCTTAAAACAAGAATCCTTATGGTCAGCGAGAAAGTGTGCAAGCGGCTTCTCGATGGAATTCAAATAGAAAAAATTTGATGAAGTTCCCGTCCATCCTACTACAAATTCGTCGTTATCAGTTTTTCGTATCTTCTTTGTGTAGCGGACTGTATCTATTGCGGTAGGTACAACATGTATCTGTTTGCAGTACTTATCGAACCAATTCGCGAGGTAGTTATTGCCGGCGATTATGGCATCCATACCTCTGGCAATATGAGGTACCGCGTATTTACCAAAAGGCCGTGCGAGCCAGATCGCGTCGTCAACGTCCATCACTCTCGGTCGTTTCAACAGCCGCTCGAAGGTTTCGTAACCTTCAACTAATATTCTTCGGAGCCAAACAACATCGGAGTTTCTGCATTTGATCACCGCGGATATATAAGGCGTCGCCTTAAAGAAAAACGGATACCAGCACCTGCCTGTCACTGGATGGCTGAACTCCTGAATCGAAAAACTCTCTTGCTCCAAACGCTCTTTATACTGGCGAACGCGAAAATATGAAGCAGGATCATCCTGCCTGCTCGTGAAAGCCGCGATTTTAATTTGTTTCTTATCTGTCATCAGGCTTATGTATTTTCAGCAAAAATAGTCTTATACTTTTCAATTATGTTCTGTATGTCATGATTTTTGACAGCATATTCTCTGCCATTCTCACCATAAAGCTTCATAGTGTCGGGTCGGAGCAGTTCGGAGAGCATTTCCCTGAAAATCTCCCAATCGCCTTTTGCGCACAGGCCGCACTCATATTTGTTGAGAAAATCGTCAGGATTAACATTGAGTGACAGAATTGGCGTGCCTGACAGGCAGGACTGAATAAATACGTTGGGAAATCCTTCAGTGTCGCTGGTATTTACAAAGACTTTAGCACGCTGAAAGAAGCCCATGATTTCAAGGAAAGGCACTCGCTCGATAAATTTGAGATTCGCAGCAAGTTTAGCCTGTTCAACCAGATTTCTATATGCAGCATCATTATCATCTCCGGCTTGCTGGCAAATCATTACGAATTGTTCCGAAGGATTTTCGCTGGCTAAACGTACGAACAGCTCTGGCCTTTTGACCCGGGTGCTTCTACCGACCCACAGAATGAAATCTCGCTGCCTCTCAGTTTGTGAAATCATACGATGCCCATTCGGAATGACTGTCGCGGAAATTCCGGTCGTTTCTTTTAAATGGCTTTTGTTGCTGTTGTTTTGTACGAACACGTGTTTAGCCTGCTTCAACGTCCATTTAAAAGCCTTGCCTCGCAACCATTTTTCACGGATATAGACGCCGTTACATTCGATATCCTGTGCTGTGCGCAGCATGAAAAATTTTCCTTTGACGCGGCAGAATAACGCAGCGAGCGCCGTCACAAAAGATGCGCCTTTCTTAAAGTAGATATCCGCGTTAACCTCCTTCATCACACGCCATATACTTACTGTTGCCTTTAACGGCGACGATAGTCTGGCTGTTTTATATATTGTTACATTTTCAAATGACTCAACTTTATTTTGCCCGAAATCTCCTGTTATCAAACTCACTTTGAATCGTTTATCTTTGGCCAGCTCGGTGGAAAGCATATAGATATCCACTTCCGAGCCGCCCTGAACGCCTTCTTCGCGTCGGCTGAATGCCAGATAGCCGCCAAGAGAGATAAAGCAGATATTAATTTGTCTTTCTGAAGGTTTTATATCATCCATCTGCTGAACCATAGATTGAACATCATGATATTCCAGAAAAGACGGGAATAGTTCGATTGCTCGCTTTGGTGGCGCTGCCATAAGCGCTCGATCGTGTTTTTGTCGTAATAATCGAAATGGCTGAAATCGAAAATTATGCCGTGACAGTATTCTCTCAGCTCATCTCTCAAATATTCCCGCAAAGGCATTCCAACTTGCGGCGAACTCTGCAAGCTCATGATCTATCAGCGGCACGTGAGCTTCGAGAGTCACGGCCATTGACGCCCGATCCTCCTTCACGAGCAAATCTTCAGGCAGATACTCGTGTAAATCGCAATTCATCGCGTTGGTAGTATTATCATCGTATTTGAAATAATCTTGATAATTATCGAAACGTGAAAGTTTTTCTATGCTCTGGTCCTTCGAGGGGAACATCGAATTAAATAATTGAAGATAAAGGATATAGTCAGGCTGGCGGGGGCCAAAAAATGTGAGCCACCTGTAGAATCCTTCAACATTTCTAACGCGATGTGCGGCCATGGCGGCCAGCCTGAGAAGGTATTTTGCGATAGACGGAAGATGATTGACATGTTTGACCATGCTGAACCTGTCATATCGCGGATAGCCTCCAAATAACTCGTCACCACCTGTGCCGGACAGTGAGACAGTAACATGCTGCTTCGCAACCTGGCAGACAAGTGACGTAGGTATCATCGAAGGGTCACCAAACGGCTCGTCATAGTAGTACGGCAGCTCTTCCATCAAATCCCTGACGTTAAGGGCATTGAACTCTATCTCGTGATGTATCGTGTCGAATTTATCTGAGACAATTTTAGCATAATGTGATTCATTGTACGCGGGCCTGTCGAAGCGTATTGAAAATGTATTCAGCTCCTTTACA
>JARRRJ010000005.1:15189-17378 GCA_037380865.1 Sedimentisphaerales bacterium | reverse complement strand
CTTGTACATATAAAAACAATGTTTTATATGTACAAGATACCCTCGCGGTTTTTATTACGAAATAGGTAATATCCCTAAAGTAGATCGCAAAAGATTAATTTTTTCAACGGTGATTATTCAGTCGTGTTAAGACAGGCAAGAACGATTTGTATCTGGTTGTAAGATGCTTGGCCGTCCAGCGACTCGTAGATTGCTTTGAGCCTCTTACTGCCGTGTTTTTGGATAGCATTCGAGATAATTATGAATGTTCGGGCATCCACCCATGGATGTGGATTTCTTATATGTTGGTCCTTTATATAATCGACCAGGTATTGTATTGTAGTCGACTCGGGTTGTTTGAGTCTTTTTGCAGCTTCCGAAATAGAATATCTTTGCTCGAAGAGCAAGAACGCATGAGATTTTGAAATATTGCTCCGTCCGGAAGATTTCGTTTTTTTAGGGACTGCTTTACTTGATAAAGTTTGTACGTTTGTATCAATGTCCATCTCCAGTGCGTTTGCTCGACAACAGTCTTCAATGGCTTTTAACATAACTTTGCCGTACTTTTTACACTTTGTTTGTCCGACTCCTCTGACAGTCAGGAATGCTTCGATTGTGGAAGGTTTTTTTCTCGCCATGTCTCTCAGTGCGGCATCGCCAAAGATAACAAAAGGAGGAACTCCTTTTTGCGAAGCAAGAGTCTTTCTCAGCTTTCGCAACGTTTCGAATAAGACGCTATCGACACCTTCCCATGAATCAGTGACTGCTTTGGAAACTTTCGCAGATTTTTGAGCTGGTTTCAGCAGGCGAGGTGTTTCTTCGCCTTTTAATACAGCGACTCCTTTTGGAGTGACATTGAGAACGTTGTACTGACCTGTTTTTTGAATATAGCCCTGCCCGGTAAGCTGCTCGATCCAGTCACGCACGGTACGTTTCGGAAAGTCACTTAGAAGGGCGTATGTGCTCAGTTTGTCGTGATTGTTTTGCATTATTCTTTTGTCCTGTGAACCAGTCAGTACCGAAGTTGTATAATCTCCGCCGAATCGCTGGTCAAGTCGGAGAATGCAGGAGATGATTTTCTGTGCCGTTATTAAAGCTTCGTCGATGTAATCCATCTCGCCGAGGCACATGTCACAGGCACAACAATTATCCTTGTCAAGGTCCTGGCCGAAATATTGCAGGATATCTTTGTGTCTACAAACGCCTCCTGTGCAATAGTTATACATTCCATTGAGTTTGACTAATGCAATTTCCTTTGCTTCGTCAGGCATGTCGCGCATCAGGTTTTTCCATACGCCGTAATCTCCGCCTGAATAGAACAGAAAGCATTCGGCTTCGAGTCCGTCGCGTCCTGCTCTGCCGCTTTCCTGCTGATAATGTTCGAGTGACTTTGGCATCCCCGTATGAATTACATACCTGACGTTCGATTTATCTATGCCCATCCCGAACGCAATTGTTGCGACAATTGTATTGACTTTTTCTGTTATAAACGCTTCCTGGTTAGCTTTCCTGTCTTCGTCACTCATACCTGCATGATATGGAGCAACGCTATAGCCTTTGTTTTTCAACTGTTCTGAAAGGCTATCGACTTCCCTGCGGCGTATACAATAAACAATTCCCGATTCGTTTTTATGCCGATCGAGAACATTGCAAACCTGCTTTAAGGCGTTGCTTAGAGGTCGAACTTTATAAACAAGGTTCGGCCTGTCGAAAGAGCCGACTAATATTTGAGGATTCTTCAGTCGCAATTGCTTTGCAATATCGTCACGAACCTGTTTCGTTGCGGTTGCGGTATATGCGCCGATTGCTACATTCGGGAAAATCGCTTTCAATTGTCCCAGTTGCCTGTATTCGGGCCTGAAATCGTGTCCCCACATACTGACGCAGTGTGCTTCGTCAATTGCGATGAAAGATGGATTGACCTTGTGCAGAATCTCTATAAAGCTTTCTGTCACTATCCTTTCCGGGGACAAATAAAGCAGCTTAATCTTTTTATTGAGTATCCCCGCGAAAACCTCCTTCTGCTCGTCAAAAGACAGCGAGCTGTCGATACGTCCCGCCGAAACACCCCATTCCGCAAGTGCATCGACCTGGTCTTTCATCAGCGAAATGAGCGGCGAGACAACAACTGCTAGTCCCGGCATAGTGACTGCAGGAGCCTGAAAGCAGAGTGATTTACCTCCGCCTGTCGGAAGAACTACAATCGAATC
>JARRRJ010000005.1:0-15175 GCA_037380865.1 Sedimentisphaerales bacterium | reverse complement strand
CCTTGCTGATACATTCCATCGCCTCCTTCTGGAAAGGAAGAAAATCCGTATAACCCCAGTATCTCTTTATCGCCTTTTTTATATTTTCCATTACGACTCCGGCACTCTGCGTCTCGAATCCAAAGGCACATTGTACATTGATATGCTCAAGCTGCAAGTATAAATACTGAGGCAAAGTCGAGTTTATAAAAATACTATGAAATATGGTCATAAACCGGGAGAAGTACTTTTCTATTTCTTGACTTTCAGGCCGTGTGGGTGTAATCTATCACGTTTAATAGGTTAACGTTCTGTGTTGGGCGTATTATGTAGTCCCCAACGCAGAGTTCAGCGCACAGCGCGACTTAAGGAAAGACGTATATGAAGGAAAACAAGAAAATTGAGGAGCGATTCGAGGATATGCGAATCCTTGATGAGCTTAAGAACTCGTATTTGAACTATGCGATGAGCGTAATCGTCTCGCGTGCTCTGCCTGATGTTCGTGACGGGCTGAAGCCCTCGCAAAGGCGTATTCTTGTAGCAATGAACGATTTGAACCTCGGGCCTCGAAGCAAGCACAGGAAATGTGCGAAAATCGTCGGCGATACGAGCGGCAACTATCACCCTCATGGCGACCAGGCTACTTACGGCACCTTAGTCAGGCTGGGCCAGGAATGGAACATGAGATATACCCTGGTTGATCCTCAGGGTAATTTCGGAAGCATTGATTCGGACCCGCCTGCCGCTATGAGATATACCGAAGCGAGAATGACGGCCGCCGCGATGGAAATGCTCGAGGATATAAAGTACGATACTGTAGATTTCGTGCCTAATTACGATGAGACGCGCACCGAGCCGGTTGTGCTCCCGTCTAAATTCCCGAACTTGCTGGTTAATGGCTCGACCGGTATAGCGGTCGGGATGGCTACAAATATTGCGCCGCATAATGTTAACGAAGTCTGCGACGCGCTGCTTTTGGTAATCAATGACCCGAATTGCGGATTCAAGGATATTATGAAATGCCTTCCCGGTCCTGATTTTCCGACTGGCGGAATTATCTGCGGCAGAAAGGGTATTATAGATGCCTATACGACGGGACGCGGCCATTTAACTGTTCGAGCCAAGGTAGATGTCGAGTCATCCAAAAAAGGCAGGGACAGGATTGTAGTTACAGAAATTCCCTATATGGTTGTGAAAACCACAATCGTTTCTAAGATCGCAAGCCTCGTCCAGAGTGGTACACTTTCCGAAGTCTCTGATGTTCGAGACGAATCGGACCGTCACGGCCTGCGCATTGTCGTGGACCTGAAAAGAGACTCCGACGCTGATATCGTGCTGAATAAACTGTATCGTTATACACAATTGCAGACTACGTTTGCGATTGCAAATATTGCTCTGGTCGACAACAGACCCGAAACGCTGAATATTCGTGAAATGCTCGACTGCTTTATCGACCATCGAAAAGAAGTGATTCGCAGACGAAGCAGGTTCCTGCTGAGAAGGTGCCGGAACAGGGCACATATTTTGGAAGGTCTTCTCCTCGCGGTAAGCGATATCGACGAGATTATCGAACTTATCAAGAAATCTCCCGATACCCCGACTGCGAAGCTGAATTTAATGAAGAAGCCGCTTCATTTGGCTGAATTGGCTACGCTGAAGAAAATTCTGCCTGAAGCATTTGTGAAGGAAAAAAGCAAGGGCAAACATTACCTGACAGGCCCGCAGGCGGATGCAATTTTGACTATGCAGCTTCAAAGGCTCACAGGCCTGGAAATGGAGAAGCTCGCGAAAGAATACGCTGACCTGACAGAGCAAATCGAAGGCTACATGAAAATCCTGGCTGATGAAAAGATCCTGATGGATATTATTCGAGAGGATATTTACGAAATAAAGGATAAGTACGGCGATGCCAGGCGCACTAAAATCACAGCACAGGCGGAGGAATTTAATATCGAGGACTTGATCGCGGAAGAAGAAGTCATCGTCACAGTAAGTCACACAGGCTACGTGAAGCGCATGCCTATCGATACATATCGCAAGCAGGCCAGGGGAGGCCAGGGAATAATCGGCTCGGATACGAAAGAAGGTGACTTTATCAAGCATCTGTTCGTCGCTTCTACGCACGATTACCTGCTCATCTTTACGAATCGAGGCAAATGCTACTGGCTCAAGGTTTATGACATACCGAGCATGTCACGTCAAAGCAAAGGAAGAAATATTGTCAATTTACTGGCGCTTGGAACTCAGCAAATCGCTTCGATAATTAACGTTAGCAACTTCGCGGACGAAACGGAAGACGAGACGCAGCAGCGTCAGCTTGTAATGGCGACTCGGAACGGAATCATAAAGAAGACAAAACTTTCAGCATACGGCAATCCCCGTTCGACGGGAGTTATCGCAATCAATCTCGACCCGAACGATGAACTGATTCGCGTTGCGTTAACTTCAGGCTCCGATCACATAATTCTCGGAACGCGTGACGGCATGACAATACGTTTCGACGAAAAAGAGGTTCGCTCGATGGGCAGAGCCTCGCGAGGCGTCAAAGGTATCAAATTGCGGTCGGGTGACGCTCTTGTAGACATGGTGATTGTGGAAGAAAAAGCGGCACTGTTCACAGTCTGCGAAAATGGTTACGGCAAGCGAACGGGTCTTGAGAATTATCGTGCACAGAGTCGCGGCGGAGTCGGTCTTAAGAATATAAAGACGAGCAGCCGGAACGGGAAGGTCGTTGCGCTTAAGACTGTACAGCCAAAAGACGACTTGATGATGATAACCGCTCACGGGATTATTATTCGCACTGGGCTCGACCAGATTCGCTCGATTGGCAGGAACACGCAGGGTGTGCGCCTGATTAAGCTAAAACCTGGTGACAAGCTCGTAGCTGCCGAGAAAATTGTGTACGAAGAAGAAAGCCAGAAGGAAAAATCGAATAATAAAGAAGATTCTTCGGAACAGAACGACAAAAATAAAAAGAAACGCGGCAAATAAATAACTGGTATCGTGGATAAATTAGTTTATGTGATAGCTGGAAAAGAGGATTCTCTTGTAAGCTCACGATGTGAGCAGCTTCTGGATTTTCTTATCGACCCATCGCAAAGAGCAACAGGTTTTTTCAGCGCCGATCCCGATTCAACTTCTGCAACAGAAGTGCTTGACGAATTGCGGACAGCGCCTTTTCTAACTGATAAACGAGTTGTCGCGGTAAAGCAGGCGGACGATTTCATCTCGAAGAATCGCGAGCTTCTCGAAACATATTTCGACAATCCCTGTCCGACAGGCAGGCTTGTTTTGACTGTGCACTCATGGAAATCAAATACAAAACTGGCAAAGAAGCTTCAAAACAAAGGTGAATTAATTACAGTCAATGAGCCTAAACGCTACCAGCTTCCCGGACAATTGGCGGCTTATGCAAATGATGCCTACAGCAAGCGATTGAGCCGTAACGCCGCTGAGCTTCTAATCGAAATCACTGGCGATGAATTGACAAAACTCTATGGCGAAATCGATAAATTAGCTTTGTTCGCAGATAAAGACAAAACTATCACGGAAAAGCACATCGAATCGCTCATAGGACATAATCGTATGTTCAATGCCTTTTCGGTGATTGATTCGATTATAGCAGGCAATGCACCTGAAGCGATAGAGCGATTGAGAGGCATGTTCACAGAAGACAAATCTGCGGAATACACAGTAGTCGGTGCTTTCGCTTTTCATTTTCGCAGAATGTTCAATGCGAGGGTCCTTCTCGACAAAGGCGAAAACTTCGGACAAATCATAAAAAAGCTTAACGTATGGAGCAACAAGGACAAATTTTTCGACCAGCTCAAGCGAATCTCTCTTAAGCAGACTGGCAAATATTTACAACAATTAGCTGAAACCGACTACGCCATAAAAACAGGCCGCACTCAGGCGCCGGTAGCAATGGAACAAATGGTCCTCAGCCTGGCCGAGAAATAAGAAATTGTTACTCAAACTGACCACCTGAGGCTGTCATGCTCGCGAAGGCAGGAATGACAGATCGTAATCAGAGTATTTGCATTTGTTCTGTTCCATTCTCTATTTCCTGATTCCGCAGTTCCTCGAGCCATTTGTCGGATTGGGATTTTGGGTAGCCGAGGAATGCTGAGTCCGGATCGTGGGTTCTATAGGCGCTGGTTGCTCTTCCTTTGTTTGTGTTTGCGTAGCAGTAAATGCAGCCGTGAGGACAGGTGTTGTATGTTCCGATGTCACAGCTTTCCGTGCAGCCGCATTCAGTTCTTGTGTGTTTTTCCCTGTAAACAAAGCCATCCGGGTAAAATAGTTTTTCGATAATACTACCGTCTATACAATGGGCTTTCCAGACTTTTTCGTTTATCAAGTAGTCACAGCAGCATGAATAAATCTGTATGCCGCGCTCGCGAGCGATATCAGACAATTCGTTTGCAAGAGCTATTTTGAACTCCACGTCGGGCTGTTCAATTTTTATACCTGTATTCTTTTCGAGTTCGTCGAAGTTTACTAACACTTTTTTGTATTCGGTGACAAAACTGATGTAACATCGCTCGACAAGTCCATCGAATTCTTTAACCAGTTCCTTAAATTTCTCGATAAAATATTCTTTATCACATACGCTCGAAATAATAATCGGGTCGAAGCGCCAGTTTATATGAGCGTGAGAATACGTCTTGCTGAGGTATTTTAATGTCTCTATCGCTTCGTGTTTATTGAGATTGCTCTCAAAGATTTCAGGAAGGCCTGTGACAGTGTAGTTGAAGTAAAACTTGTAACCTTTCTTATCGAGGATTTCGAGGTTCTCAAGAAACGGCGTGAAGTTCTTGGACCAGAATACGAAACAGCTCACATCTTCCGGTTTTAACGAAACAACATACTTCTTTCCTCCGAAGGGATTCACTACTCCCACGAAGCCTTCGTTCAACCTGTTGATAAACCATTGGCCGTAGAATGCAGGCACATCTGTTCTTCTGGATACGGAAATAATCTTTTTCATGCCTCTTTTGCTTGTGCATCAGGTTCTGTCACTATTTCATCCTGGATGTAAGTTTTTCCGCGATAGAATTGAATAACAATACAGTATACTATACCGGTAGCAAAAAGGAGTATAGTGAAAAACCAGTAATAACTCGGGCCTTCGAGCTTGACAGTTCCATCCGGATTCTGAATGAACAGGTTTACAAGAGAAATGAAAAGGTTGCCCAGCGCAACAGATAAGAGGTAAAGCGACGAGATAAACGATTTCATGGATTTTGGTGCCTGAGTATATGCGAACTCCAGGGAAGGTATGGAAATCAGGACTTCTCCTGCGGTTATAAACCAATACGCGAGCATCTGCCACCAGATTGTAGGCTGCATTCCATTTTGAATCCACTTTTCAAGCATTGCAGGGATTGCAAAGGACGGGATAGCAACAAAAAATCCGATACCTATCTTTCGAAGGGGAGTAAGACGGAAAAATTTGTTAATAACAGGATATACTATATATGTAAATATTGGTATTGTAATCAGAACGAGGATGCAATTTGCGGCCTGCATTTGTGCGGGGAGAATTTTCCACTCGACCTGGTTGAGTCCCCACAACTTGCTGAGAATCGAACCGAAGAATGTCTGGTCCGACAAGTTCCATTTTACAAAAACAAGATTCATTTTCTGGGCCTGATAAACCCATTTGGAAGTTGTCTGATCAAATAAAGACCAGAAGACCGCCACCCAGATAAAAAGGAAAAATGACAGTCTCACGAGAACTAAAATTCCTTCCTTACTCAGCAAATCCTTGACAAATACCTTGCCTTTCGGTGGTATATCAACCAGTTTCTTACGCCCCACCCAGTACACTACGGTAGCCAAAACCATAAAGATGCCCGGTGTACCCAGTGCTATTCTGACGTCGCCGTATTTGTCATATATCCAGGGCGATATCGCCATCGAGAAAAACGCGCCCAAATTAACTGCCCAGTAGAATATATTAAAGGCTTTTGTAATGAGATGCTCGTTGGTATGGCCGAACTGGTCGCCTACGTTTGCAGACAGGCATGGTTTTATTATTCCGGCGCCCAATGCGATGAGACCAAGTCCAAGCATCGTCCCGACATAAGTCTGATTAATTGTGATTGCCAGAAAACCAAGGCAGTAAACTACTGAAAAGACTATGATTGTTCGGAATTTACCGAAGAACATATCACTTATCAGCGAGCCTATAAGCGGCGTGAAATAAACAGCCGCTTTGAAGTAATGTTTCCATTCCATCGCCTGCTCTTCGCTGAGATTCGCCGGATGGCCGTTCCAGTTCAACAAATTATTTATTAAAAAAAGTGCCAGAATTGCATCGAATGCGTAAAATGCGTATCGCTCGGCAGCTTCAGCTATCATAATATAAGGCATCGAGGGAGGCATCTTCTTCAAGGGAAGCGGAGCGGTTAAATATTTTGTTTTAGCCATGAAGGATGTGACCTTTCAGTATTCACTAAATATGATCAACAATTTTTCGTTATGTTACAATTATATGCCTGCTAATTCAAAGAAGAAATCGGAAAAAATCAAAATAAAATCTTGCGGTATAAAGACTTAAAAACTTCTTGCTTTTAACAATAATAATCAATATTATCTCTAATATGTAACGAGGGCGGTGAAAGAAACAGTAAGCTCGAATTAAGGAACCAGGGAAAATGAAAATTGTACTAAGATCGATAATGATATTGACTCTAAGTGCGGCTTTCGCCGGCTGCGCGCACAATGCGAAGGAGAAAGAATTGCAGACATTCATTGACAGTCATGTCGAGAAAATCAAACCGCTCAGCAAGGAGGCAAATCTTGCCTATTGGGACGCGGCTACTACCGGCAAAGAGGAAGATTACGATAAAGTTAGCGAGTTAACGTTGAAAATTCGCCAGATTTACAGCAACCCGGAAGATTTTGCCACTCTCAGGGAGATGAGAGCTTCGGGCGAAATAAAGAATGATATTCTGGCAAGACAGTTGGAATTACTCTATAACGGCTATCTCGAAAACCAGATCGAGCCCGATTTGCTTAAGCAGATAGTGGAATTGGGTACTGATATCGAAAAGAACTTCAGCACTTTTCGCGGCTCAATCGATGGCGAAAAAGTTACCGATAACCAGATTAAGGATATCCTGAAGACGGAAAAGGATTCTGCCAAGCGCGAGCAGGCCTGGCTTGCGAGCAAACAGGTCGGAACGCAAGTCGCAGATGACCTTATCAGGCTGGTTAAGCTTCGAAACGAAGCGGCCCGAAAGCTCGGTTTCGACAATTATCATACTCTCTCGCTGACTGCCGCAGAACAGGATGTGAACGATCTCGACAGGCTTTTCAACGAACTGTATGAGCTGACGAATAAACCTTACACGAATGTGAAAGCTGAGCTGGATGAAAAGCTTGCTGAAGATTACGGCATATCAGTCAGTGAGCTGATGCCATGGCATTATCATGACCCGTTCTTCCAGGAAACGCCGCTGGTTTACGATGTCGATTTGGATTCGTATTACGAAGGTAAGGACGTGGTGAAGCTGGCCGAGGAATTTTATGCCGGTATAGGCTTGCCTGTCAATGATATTCTTGCTAATAGCGACCTTTACGAGCGAGAAGGGAAAAATCCTCACGCGTTCAGTACTGATATAGATCGGGAAGGTGACGTTCGGATTTTGTGCAATGTCAAAAATAACGAAACGTGGATGGAAACAATGCTCCACGAACTTGGTCATGCAAACTATGATAAGCACCATGACCCGAGAATGCCCTGGCTGCTCAAGCAGCCGGCGCATATCTTCACAACCGAAGGTATCGCGATGTTTTTCGGAAGGCTCAGCCGCAATCCCGCGTGGATGCAGCAAATGCTGGATTTAAGCGATCAGCAGCGCGAAGATATTCAAAAGGTAAGTGACAAATACGCACAGATGAAGCAGCTTATTTTCGCTCGCTGGGCGATGGTCATGTACAACTTCGAAAAAGAACTCTATGCAAACCCCGACCAGGACCTGAATCAGTTATGGTGGCAGATGGTGGAAAAATACCAGTTTATTAAAGCGCCTCCCGGCAGAGACGAGCCTGACTGGGCAGCGAAAATTCATTTTACAATCGCTCCTGCCTACTATCATAATTACATGCTTGGCGAATTGTTTGCGTCACAATTGCACAACTATCTTGTTCACAGTGTCCTTAAACTGAAATCTGATGAAAATGTGAGCTATATCGGCCAGAAGAAAGTCGGAGATTTCCTCAAGAAGAAGGTCTTCGAGCCGGGTGCAGAATACAAATGGAACGAAATGATTAAGCGCGCTACAGGGGAGACTTTGTCACCGAAATATTTCGTTAATCAATTTGTAAAGTGATATTGAAGGGCAGCTATGAAGTCAAATGACAAGTCGTTACCTGAAATAACAATCAAGGCATTTATCCTTGGTGTTTTGCTTTCGATGATTCTTGCAGCCGCAAATGCGTACCTTGGATTGTTTGCAGGGATGACAGTATCTGCTTCTATACCAGCGGCTGTCGTTTCCATGGGTATTCTGAGGCTATTCAAAGAAAATAATATTCTTGAAAACAATATCGTTCAGACAGCCGCGTCTGCCGGTGAGTCACTTGCAGCAGGTGTGATTTTTACTATTCCCGCACTTGTAATAATGGGACACTGGGACAATTTCGGCGGAACAAATTTTATATGGATTACGATAATAGCCGCGTTTGGCGGTTTGCTCGGTGTATTATTTACTATTCCACTTCGACGCTCGCTTATTGTAGAAGCACAATTACAGTTTCCCGAGGGTATCGCGACCGCTGAAGTGCTCGAAACAGGCCAGGAAGGTGGAAAAGGCGTACGAACAATAGCAATCGCCGCGATAGTTGGAGGACTCTTCAAACTTATCGCAAAAGGAATCGGTCTGTGGCCTGAAGATTTGGAAGGCGCAAGGAGGGTCGGAAATACGATTGTCTATGGCGGCTCGAATCTCAGTCCGGCGCTGATTTCAGTGGGTTATATTGTCGGGCTTAATATTGCAATTCTTATCTTTTTGGGCGGCGTCGCAAACTGGTACATCGCAATCCCGATATGTGCCGCACTTTCAGGACCGGCCCAGGATACAAGCGCCTATGACCAGGCATATCAAATCTGGTCATCACAAACAAGATATATAGGCGTCGGTGCAATGCTAATAGGCGGTTTGTGGACGATTTTCAAAATGCGCGGCTCTCTTCTTAGCGGAATCACGAGCGGCCTGCGCGCCTATAAAAAGATGGGCAACGAACAGGTTGAAATTAAGAGAACTGAAAAAGACATGTCGATGAAGTGGATTCTGATGCTCATAATAGGCTCTATCGTTCCGCTCTTTCTTGTATACCAGGTCTTTGTTGCGAAAGTTGCGATATCTTTGCCTATGGCGGTCGTAATGCTCATCGCTGGTTTTCTATTTTCCGCGGTTGCTGGCTACATGGCAGGTCTCGTAGGTTCGTCGAATAATCCTATCTCTGGTATAACTATCGCGACAATAGTTGTTTCATCAGTTCTATTGCTCGTTCTTATGGGCAGAGGAGCCGAAAACGGCCCGGCCGCCGCAATCATAATAGGAAGCGTAGTTTGCTGCGCCGCCGCAATTGCAGGTGACAACATGCAGGACCTCAAGACGGGACATATAGTTGGAGCTACTCCATGGAAGCAGCAGGTTATGCAGATGGTGGGAACATTGTCCGGCGCGATTGTTATCGCTCCCGTTCTTATGCTCTTGCAGAATGCTTATGGTTTCAAAGGCCAGGAAGGCGCCGGACCCGACGCACTCGCAGCTGTGCAGGCTAATCTCATGGCTTCAGTCGCGAAGGGTGTATTTACGGGAGATATGAGATGGGATTTTGCTTTTATCGGAATGGGAGTCGCGGCATTTATTATTTTGGGTGACATAATACTTGAGGCAAGAAAATCCTCATTCCGAATGCCTGTCCTTGCTGTCGCAATCGGAATTTATCTTCCGCTCGAACTTGCAGTTCCGATTCTTATCGGCGGCCTGATTCACTGGGTAATCAGCAGGTTTTATAAAGCATGGAAAACCCCACCTGAAAAGATGGAGCAGGGCAATCGCAGCGGCCTTTTATTTGCTTCCGGATTGATTACAGGCGAAGCGCTGATGGGCATATTGCTTGCAATACCGATAGTCATTCTCAAACAATATGAAATCACTCTTCCTTACATACCCTATAAATACAAGAGAAGCATGCCTTATGGCGGCATTATCGGCTCAGTACTCCTTGCTGGAGTAGCACTCTGGTTACTTCTCACTGTACTGAACAAAGCAAGAGAGAAATAGCTGAGCACTGCGCCGGTGTTTGCGCAGTGATAAGCAAAAAGTTTGCGTTACTCTATGTTTTGCGTTACACTTCTGCGAATATGGATATTAGAAGGTTGTTGACATCTGTGTTCGGTCTTGGGTGGCTCCCCTACGCTCCCGGTACCTGGGGCTCTCTGCCGGTCGCTATTATATTTGCGCTCGTGTGTCACCTTTCAGGGACGCCAGTTTCTGTATTAATTGCGGTGGTAGTGATAGTTATACTCGGCTCAGCCGTATGCGTGAAATTTTCACCGTCTGTGATACGTCAGACAAGTAAGAAAGACCCGGGTGAAATTGTAGCAGATGAAACGGCAGGCCAGGCGGTTACTTTTCTGGCGGCTGTTTTCTTCAATCTCGATACTTTTGATAATGCACATATTTTCATAACCGCTCTTTTGGGATTTCTTCTGTTTCGAATTTTTGATATTTCCAAGCCATGGCCTGTACGCAAACTTGAGAAATACCCGGCAGGCTGGGGGATTCTGCTCGACGATTTATTGGCGGGAATCTTTGCAGGCATAGCACTTTTTTTATGCTATCGGTTTGGTGTGATTGATTTCTTGAGCAAGACGTTTTTCCCGTCTGCAAATACACCGCTCGGAGTGGCGCACTCGATTATGCTCGGAATTATTCAGGGCGCAACGGAATTTCTGCCAGTCTCATCGTCAGGCCACCTGGTTTTGTTCGAGAAGATTTTTAATTTCAATCCTGAAACTGCCCAGATGCTCTTATTCGATTTGTGCGTGCACGTCGGCACACTCGCCGCGATTTTCATCGTATTTCGCAAATCTATCAGCAATTTTGTGAAAAACCTGTTCGTTTCGCGAAAATACGGGAAAAATGTCGTTGAGATTTATCAAAGAAGCCCGAGCGTACACATTCTCCTGCTCGCGATTCTTGTTACAGGCATAACAGGCGTAATCGGAATTGTGTTGGAGAAATATTTCGAGTCAGCTCGCGGCAGTCTGAAGATAGTTGCGCTGATGTGGCTCATAACAGGTACCTTATTGCTGATTACTGATTTTCGAAAAAAGACGCGAGTCGGTCTGCGCCAGTTCGGTTTTATCGCGGCGATAATAGTCGCTCTGGCTCAATCCGCGGCGATAATGCCGGGGATATCGCGAAGCGGCGCGACAATCTGTGCGGCGATTCTTATCGGTTTGCATCGTCGCTGGGCCGTTGAATTCAGCTTTCTCATCGCAATACCAGCGATTCTGGGAGCGGCTCTCATTCAACTGATTGGCGATTATTCCAAAATAAGCTCGGGGAGCCTGCCTGCGGCTTCAGTTTTAACAGGCTCGATTGTAGCGGCTATTACGGGTGTTTTCGCGCTTAAACTGCTTATTAAGACTTCCAGAAGCACAAATCTCAAATACTTCGCGTATTATTGTTACGTGTTGGCGCTTATTGTATTAATTTTTGTCCTATTGTAATCAGGGACAACTTTTTTCAGGAAAGAATTCAAAGTTTGGATTAAAATCCTTTGAAAAAGAAATTTTGCAGTTATAATAACAAAGTTTGGTTATGGATTGCTGAAACTTTTTTGGCCGGCTCACAAGGACGAGTAACACGAGCCTGCTTCAGGAGAATTTGCTGCTATGAATTCATATAGTTTCAATATGTTGTGTGATGATCTTTATCTTGATATGTACGTCAATACCGAGCTGGAACTTCCGACTGAGCGCGATACAGTTCTATCCTTTTTCGAGCGCATACGAAAACAATATCATTCCATGGGCTGTTTTTATCGGCGCGATAAAAATGAGTTCTGCCTGGAAGAGGACCGTGACCGCGGCCAGTACAGGTGGGTGTGTCTCGATAGCGACCGCATAGGCTCGGGAGTTGTTAATCCCTCCGAGTTCGAGATGGCGTACGAGCAGGACAGGCTGGTTCTCGGTCTGATTCCTTATATGCTCAGCGTGAGCTCGCTCGATATAGATTCGCTCGATGTCACTTTTGCGATGGATTTCGATTGCACAGGAAATCACGATGAAGTCATAGCGGAAGCTCTTCTGTCGCAGAGTGCATTCAGTTGCCTCCTTGATTTACCCGGCGCAAGGCCGATCGGTGTTTCTCCAACAATGGTTGTCGCGCTTTCAAGGGACGAGAGAACACAGGCGCGAATCAGTATAGAATCGAAAACAGGCATTTACGGCCCGAAGAAAAAAGAGCAGATCATAGACGAAGCGATAAGTCTTTCGTGCACGATAAGGCAATACCCGGAAACGTTCGAGAATTTTGATGCCGTAAAATCCTTTAATCATCAGTGCAGGATAGCTGAAGACTTGATGGCTGAAAAAATAATCCCGAATATTGTAATGCCTTTGACCGAAACGATAGCGCAAAAACGATTAACTTAAAATAAGAGTTTTAGATGGCTATAGAGGCACCAGTAAGCAAATTCAAAAAGAATAACATTTTGATTTACATCGGGATTTGCATTATTTTAACTTTGGTGTTCGGGTACGATGGTTATTTAAGCAAATATAAATGGTCACTTCGTCGGAGCTTCTACGAAGAGCATGTTATAAACGGCAAACCTGATAGCGACATGGTCTTTAATCGGTATTCTCCTCCCTTTTTTCTCGCGGGAGCAATTCTTTTCGGAATTTATTTTTCCAGGATAAAAGGAAAAAAACTGCTCGCAGAAGAGAACGAGCTTGTAGTGGAAGGAGGGGAGAAGATACCTTATGACTCTATCGAGAAAATCAATAAGACCTGGTTCGAAAAGAAAGGTTATTTTGTTATCACGTACAAGGACGAAAACGGGAAGGAAACGGACCGGAAGATAAGCGACCGCTCTTATGACGGGCTGGATAACATTTTAAATCATCTCGTGGAAAAAATCTCTTGAATATTCGGATCAAATCAACGAATATCATTCATCTTAACACTTACGAATCAAGTGGCAGTTTAAGGAAGAAAAATGAATAAATGTATTGTCGGATTACAATGGGGTGACGAAGGCAAAGGTAAAATTGTCGACATTCTCGCAGAACAGAGCGATATAGTGGTTCGCTACAGCGGCGGCGCAAACGCGGGCCATACTGTAGTTGTCGGGAGCAACAGGTTCGCATTGCACCTGCTTCCGAGCGGCTCTATCAGGCCTGGAATCAAATGTGTAATCACAAATGGAGTTGTGCTCGACCCGGAAGTTCTGCTCGCTGAGATTGACAAACTTTCCGAGGAAAATATTTCGCTCAGGGACAGGCTTCTGATTAGTGAAAACGCTCATGTGGTTCTCGATTATCATAAAAAAGAGGACCAACTTCGCGAAGAATCCCTCGGCAAAAATAAGATTGGCACAACCATTCGCGGCATCGGGCCGTGCTATTCCGACAAAGTCGGCAGAAGCTTTGCCGTGCGAATGGCCGATTTTCTCGACATGGATAACCTTAAAAACAGGCTGAAAACGATCGTCGAGTATAAAAACAAGGTTTTCGGAGCAGTTTATAACTTTAGATCTCGATCACGGCACTTTCCCGTTCGTGACAAGCTCGAATTCGAGCTCATTGGGTATGTCAGCGGGCTGCGGTGTCCCGGCAAAATATGTTGACGAGTTTATCGGCGTGATAAAAGCCTACACGACAAGAGTCGGCGCAGGTCCGTTCCCTTCGGAGCAGGATAACGACACAGGCCAGTACATTCGTGACAGGGGCCACGAATACGGCACAACAACAGGGCGTCCGAGACGATGCGGCTGGTTCGATGCGGTTGCGGTCTTATACTCTATCACTATAGGAGGTATCGACTCCGTGGCTCTTCTGCATCTCGATACATTATCCGGCTTAAAGGAACTGAACATTTGCAGGGCATATAATGTCGATGGAAAAGAAACCACTTTCTTCCCGTCGAATATCAAAAGGCTCGCGAAAGCTGCGCCCGTTTATGAAACTTTGCCGGGCTGGGAAGAGGAAATAACTGAAGCGAAAAGTTTCGATGAGTTACCTTCTAATGCCAGGCAATATGTCTCCAGAGTCGAAGGATTTATCGGAAAACCAATAACAATAATCGGCGTCGGTCCCAAACGCAGCCAGACAATATACAGATAATTATTTTATGAACAAAATTCTCGAAGAAAAACTGGGTAAGACTGCAGAGCGTCTTGGTATCACACTGGGCCAGATGCCGCGGCACATTGCAATAATTATGGACGGTAACGGACGCTGGGCACAGCGTCAGGGACTGCCTCGCGTCGAAGGGCACAACAGAGGCGGCCAGGTCGTCGAGACTATAGCCTTGGATTGTGTTGCGCTGGGTATCGAAGTTCTGACTTTATATTCTTTCAGCATAGAAAACTGGAAAAGACCCAAAGAAGAAATAGACGGCCTAATGCATCTCTACGTGCAGTATCTGGTCGGCATTCGCAATATCCTGATGAAGAACAACGTCAAGCTGATTCACCTTGGACGCATGAAAACGCTCCCCGGCTCCGTGCGCAAAGAGCTGGTAGAAACTATGGAATTAACAAAAGACAATACAGGGATGATACTTGCGCTTGCACTCAACTATGCAGGGAGAGCGGAAATTGTGGATGCCGCGAAAGATATCGCACAGGAATATAAGCAGGGTAAAATCGAACTGGATGATATTAACGAGCAGATGATAAGCGATCATTTGTATACTGCCGGGCTGAGCGATCCCGACCTGCTGATACGCACCGCAAACGAGATGAGAGTGAGCAACTTTCTACTCTGGCAAATATCTTACAGTGA
Organism: Sedimentisphaerales bacterium; assembly: GCA_037380865.1. Lineage (GTDB taxonomy): Bacteria > Planctomycetota > Phycisphaerae > Sedimentisphaerales > Anaerobacaceae > JAFGPS01. The sequence goes on along the minus strand of JARRRJ010000005.1, from coordinate 156 downwards.
ATTCTATGTAACTGATACTTTTTGGCCGGATTTTGTAAAAGCAGACCTGGAAAAAGCGATCCTGGTGTATGCGCATCGGGATAGACGCTTCGGTACGATCGGTTAAATTCATTATCCGTTTTTCCCTGAAGCAAACCATGAAATTCAGAAAGTAAA
>JARRRJ010000004.1:0-17079 GCA_037380865.1 Sedimentisphaerales bacterium | reverse complement strand
TATCCCCGGCCATCTTCACTATGTTCTGGCAGCGAATTCTGCTGTCCTTATCTATGCGAGGATCGGAAGCCGCAAAAACTCCGATGACCGGAACCTTGGGAGCGGCTTTGTTTATATCAGGCAGTTGTACCGCTTTGCTTTTTTTCGCCATGTCAAACACTCCAAGTATATTTCACCAATCTGATTAATTGTATTTATCGTTCCCCCTGTTTTTACTGCTCTGACGGCTCGAAAATAATTCTTCGATAACTTGTAAGATTAGGCGTGCCGCTGTCTGTGACCTCGCATATCACATGAAAACTCTTTCCCGCAGAATCCGAAGGAACTTGTACCGCTGCGCGATTCGTATCGCTGCCCGAGATAGTGACATCCTGCGCATAGGTTCCCGCTTCCGGCAAGACCCACCACTTGAATGTCAGGTTATCACCATCAGGGTCGTGTGATGCCGAAGCATCGAGAGTGACGGAAGTCCCTTGTGCAGGAGTAAGCTTAATAATTGCAAGAGTGCTGTCGCCATTAACGATTGCAACGGGATTTCGATTTCCCTTGCCATCCTGTGCCCAGTCCATCCGGGCTGCAAAATTGTTAAAGGTCGCCTGGTAGAAATATTTTTCATACTTCGAGGAAATGCTGTTTTCATTGCCGCTATGGTTCTGAAAAGCATTGGTTGCGTTGTCTTTGCATTGACCAAATACAAAATATCCTCCCCAGCCGACTTGATTTGGAACTTCAGAATCATTAAGCCCAGTAGGCATGAGATGAAGAAATGAGGGAGTGTCACCTTCAACTCCGTATTTATATTTAGGATACCTGTTGCCCAAGTTGCCGTGTCCCTGAATATTGGCTGCGTACTGCTCCCAATTTCCTGAGCCGGTAGCATTTTGAAAGCGCCATGCACTTTCATCCCAAATGAAAAACAGGTCCTTCTCGAACTCCCTGCGCATCCATTGATGAGAGCTTTCAGGCCAATTGATAGTATTGCCTCGTCTTTGTGCTCCGTCCTGATCCGTTATCGTATAGACGCGAATCTTTTTGAGAAATGCTTTTAATTGTTCGGGGGTTCGTTCCTGCTGTACCTTCCAGCACGCCTGCGCGAGCGTGTTGCCTCCGCCCCATACAGTTACCCAAATGGGACGGTCGTCATCTTCATCAGCCAGTTCAATAATTTTGTTGCTTCCGTCGGAATTGTTATTTGCGCCGATATACCGCTGTCCCCTGTTTTTACTTCCCAACATTGTTCGCGCTCTCAAATAGTTCGCACTTGGCCAGTATCCGATTTCCTGGTGCTCGTCATCGTGTAGAAGTCCGTCCTGGTTGGAGCGTTTCATGAGATTAGGTAAATCTTTTTCATATAAATCAATTGCTTCCCTGATAAGATTGAGACCAGTCTGGCCGGCATTTCCGCCGACACTCCAGCCTGTCGAGTGAATCAGAGCCTCGATTTCGAACAGATCGGCATGGACAAGCAGCCGAATCATGGATTCCATGTCGTCAGGCTCGACGTTGTTGGGTGATATGTCAGTCAGTACAACAAGTCGCGGCTTAAGCTGAGCGGCAGATTTTGCGGCAGGTAACGTCAGGGAAAGCAGAAGCAGGATTGTCACTGTTATGTTTTTCTTAAGCATACTTTTCTTCCTTTCCATGGTCATGGTAATGCGATTAACAGCGAGATAAAAAACCTCCCGATTCTAAACTGATATCACTCGATACTGAAAGTCGAAGGATCTTCCAGCAGTTTATGGACGAAATCCATGAACTGTGCGGCGTAAGCTCCGTTGGCGACTTTATGGTCCACTGAAAGAGTCATGTTCATCATTTTTCTTACGAGAATGTTTCCGTTATCGGGAACGCATGTGTCGGTGATTCTTCCGACTCCGAGAATACTGCATTGTCCCGGTATTACAATCGGGATGAAATTGTCGACGCCGAAGGCTCCGAGGTTGCTTACAGTGACACAGCCTCCTTCCAGGTCCGTGAGGTCAAGCTTATTACTCCGAGCCTTGTCTATCAGTACTTTGCTGTCACTCGATATCTGTCTTATGTCCTTTTTGCCCACGTTCTTAAGGACAGGCGCGACCAGGCCGTCGGGAACGGAAATTGCAAGGGCTATATTGATAGAATCCTGAAGCTTTATCGTGTCACCGTCAATCTGTCCCGTCATAATGGGATATTTTTCAAGACCTGTCGCAACGGCTTTGATTATAAAATCGTTATAGGATAGTTTTTCGTCATTGAGCTGGTTCAGCCTGTTTCGAATTTCAACGAGGCTAGTGACATCAGCTCTGATTGTAAGGTAAAAACACGGTATTTCGCGTTTGGATTTAAGCATTCTCTCGGCAGTGAGTCTCTGCAGGCGATTGATAGGAATAGTTTGCCCGAGCTTTATTTCGCCTTCTGTCACAGGTGCTTCAGCGCCGGGTTTCTTCTCCGATGCGTCTTTGACGTCCTGCTCAGTGATTTTGCCTCCGGGTCCCGTTCCTGTGACAGTTTCCAAGTTGACGCCAAGGTCAGCCGCTAATTTTTTCGCACGAGGCGAAGCCATTATTCTGCCTTTTGGTTTTTCAATCTCAACCTCGACCTGTATATGCTCCACTTCAGCAGACGCTTCTTCCTCGACTTCTTCCTTTTCCGATATACTTACGCCGGTGAGTGATTCGATGAAACTGTTCGGAACTTCCTCGTTCTCCTCCCCGAGCACGATCAAAGGTTCACCTACAGGCAGAGTCTGGTCCGTTTTTACGAGAATGTGTTTTACAAATCCGTCAGCGGGAGATTCCATCTCGAGAGTAGCTTTGTCGGTTTCTATCTCGAAAATCACGTCGCCTTTATTGACGTAGTCGCCTGCTTTTACGAGGCAGTTTACAACTGTCCCTTCTTCCATCGTCTGGCCGAGCTGGGGTAATCTTATTTCTTTCGCCATTTACAAAATCCTCAAAGTAATACACTGCAAAAAGTCTCTACACGATTTTCAAAACTGCATCCACGATTCGATCGACACTTGGAATGCTTGCCAGTTCGAGCGGCTCACTCATTGGAGGCGGGACATCCGCGGCGGCAAGATTGACAGGAGCGGCGTCGAGATAGTCGAAACCATGCGAGCCGTCCTCGAATTGGTGTTCCATGTAGCGTCAAGAGACGTCCCGTCTTGCGAACCGATTGAGCAACTGTGTCGATGTCCATAGGCTTCAGAGTGCGCAGGTCGATTACTTCGACGTTGATACCGTGTTTTTCCGCGAGAACCTTCGCGGCTTCGAGCGACCACATTGCCATCCTGCTGTAGCTCACGATAGTCGCGTCTGTTCCCTGGCGTTTAATATCTGCGACACCGAGCGGTATAATATAATCGCCGCCCGGCAAAGCACCAAGCTGGCCGTAGGTTGCTTTATGTTCTATGAAAACCACGGGATTGTCGCTGCGAATCGCGGCTTTGAGAAGGCCTTTGGCATCGTAAGGTGTCGAAGGCATTACAACGTAAAGACCCGGCGCGTGCATGAGCCATGCTTCGAGCGATTCGGAATGATGAGCCGCGATACATCTACCTACGCCGCCTTCTGTGCGAAGAACCATGGGGACCTTTGCTTTTCCGCCGAACATATAGCGGTTGTAAGCACCGACGTGGACAAGCTGGTCCATCGCGATTGTAACGAAATCGACGTACATAATCTCAGCAATGGGCCTTATTCCGCGAAGTGAGGCACCGACTGCCGCGCCTGCGATGGCTGCTTCGGAGATGGCGGTATCGATAACTCTACCTGTACCGAATTCGGCGAGAAGGCCTCGCGTGGCCTGATACGCGCCGCCGTACAGGCCAACGTCTTCGCCAAACAGAATTACGTTTTTATCTCTTCTGAGCTCTTCTCCCTGAGCGGCTGAAACTGCCTGAGCGATTGTCATTACATCCATGTTGAATTTGGCTTTGATTTCACCGCGAGCCTGCTCTGTCGCTTCTCTCTTTGTCTTTGCTTTCGATGTCGCGAGAGCTTTTTGAAAAGCTTCCGTCGCTTCCATCACCTTTGCGGAAGTTTCCTTATCTGCTTTGATGATTTCAGGAGCGTAGCTTTCTTTTACATAAACGTCCTTCGCCAAATCCGACGGATCAGGCCATGGGCTGTCCATCGCGAATTTCGTGGCGTCTTCGATAGTTTCAAACGCCTTATCTTTTATTTTGTCGAGCTCCTCATCGGTGCAGAGTTTTTCGTTGAGCAGTTTTCCGCGAAGCACAATAATCGGGTCCCTGTCGTGCCAGAATTTTTCTTCTGCTTTTGTTCGGTACGCGCGCGGGTCGCTGCGGCTGTGGCCATACCAGCGATAGGTCTTTGCTTCGACAATGGTCATCTGGTTATCTTTCCTGGCTCTTTCCACGGCCTGCCGGACTGCAAGGAAAACTGCCAGAACATCCTGGCCATCCATAATCATGGCAGGCACATCGTAAGCACCGGCTCTTACCGCGATGTCCTCTATATTACTCGCGCGCAAAGTTCCATCGACTTCACTGCCGGAGAAAGGCACACTCATTCCATATAAGTTGTTCTCGACGATTGCAACGAGCGGCACTGCCAGCGTGGAAGCCATGTTCATCGCTTCGTGAAAACTTCCTGTATTGGTTGCGCCGTCACCAAAGAATGAAAGGACGACCTTGCCTGTGTTTTTGTATTTCTCGGCGAGAGCGGCTCCGACTGCCGGAGCCTGATTGCCTCCGACGATGCCGGTCGAGCCGAGGTTGTTGCATTTCGATACTTCCGCGATGTGCATTGAGCCTCCTCTGCCTTTGCAGTAGCCTGTCTCCCTGCCCATCAATTCAGCCATCATCTGGTTCCAGTGGTTCTGACGCTCTTCTTCAGTGTCTGCGTATTTATTTCCGATAGCGCCGCAATGGCCGTGGCCGCGATGCGTCGAGCCGATTACATCGCCGCGCTCGATTGCCGCAATTGCGCCTGTTGCTATCGCCTCCTCGCCTGCATAAAGATGCGAGGCGCCCTTGATTATGTTCTGACCGAGAAGATCGAAGACTTTCTCCTCAAAGAAGCGAATCTCGTAAATTGTCCTGAGCCAGTCTTTGGCCTGCTCAAGGCTGACAGTTTTAGCATCAATATGTTCTTTTATCGACGGTACCGATTTTTTTCGAGTATCCTCGAGACGGAATTTCATGTTTAACTTCTCCATTTCACGGCTCGGCTTCCGAGACCTTAGCTTGAGTTACAATTACCTGTTTTTTCTCCACCTTTGGCGGATTAGGCGGCAAAAACGCCAATATACCACACTTTGATTGCGAAAATCAACTGATTTAGTATTTTCTGCGGGCCGGCGATAAGATTCTGTCTGAATCGTTCGCTGGAATCGACTTCTGGTTATGTTTGATGGGCGAGAAAAGCGCGAACGACAGGCATTGCAAAAGCTGAAAGTACTTCTTGTCTCTATACAACCAGGCCCAGGTGCTCTGCGACCTGCTCGAACAGGTCGATCCATTTTGCTGCTTCTTCGTCTTGGGCTGAAGCTTTTTCTTTCATTTGGGAATACTTTTCCTTACCTATCGTGAAGAGGATGTTTTGAGCCAGTTGCACGTCAAGCTCGGGAACGATGCCCTTGAGGATTTTGAGGGCACTTGCTATTGTGTATAGGAGGCCATTCTCGACGTCTGCGACCTCCTGCTCGTCCTGTTTGGCTTTACCTCGCTTTGACGATTCGCGCACGTGCTGCTCGAACATTTCCATCAGGTTGTTGATTTTCGCGGAAGCCTCATATTTGAGAGTTGCCTTGTCAAGCTGCAATGAAAGTCTTTCTGCTTCGTCGGTCAGCTCTTTTAAGCGATCAATGTTCATCTCCCTGGCCTGTATCTCGCGGCACAGGTCCTGGTTAATGATGAATTCCGCAGGCGCGGCAAGCACCTCGGGGAGGTTCATATTCATGTTCCTGAGCATGAGCATTATCGAATAATTCTGTTCGTATATTCGTCGGAAGGAGGTTTCCGCTTCCTGCCAGGTATCGCTGAGCAGGTCGTATACAAGACGTCGCTGCTCGTCCTTGAAGAGATGCCAGATTGTGTAATTATTGGAGCCGAACTTTATGTTTATCTGCCTCATAACCTCGTTGGTGCGGCCGTTATAAAAAAGAGTCTCGATTTCTTTGCGTATCTGCTGAAACTCTTCTTCGGGAAGCGGGGCGCTGAGCGTGGTAAATAAATTATGGCTTCCCAGGTGAAGCGTAGCGAAATCGACGTTGTGCTCCTGGAGGACGATGTTAGACTTGATGGAAATTTTTCCGGTCGCCAGTTTCTGCAATCCGGCGCGGGCATCTTTATAATCCTGAATAGTTGCGCTGTAGCAATAAATTCCCTGTTCTTCGTTCACCGATTCGAGAAAGACTGAACTCAGCGCAAGATGCGCACCGACCCTGTTGAGATCGATTCTTACAGGTTCGACGTATTTTTCATAGGCGTCGCGGCCGTTATTGATATTTGGTGCGCTTGCAGGCGCATTGACAATAATAGCCTTGAACTGGTCGAGCACATCGGTTTCGGTAATTTCGTGGTAAAGCTGCATTGCTCTTGCGGCGTATTCGAGAACCTGGACTGCTTCGATACCTGTGATGTCGTCGAAGAACCAGCCGTCACTTGAATACATGAGCATCTCCATTCGTACCATTTCCATAAGCTTCAAAAAGCGTATTTTGTCGGGCAGCTCAAGTTCTTTTCCCGACGCATGCTCGATAAAATCATTTACGTTCGTCTCAGAGCGATCGCATACTACTTTTATATAATCATTTCTAATCTGCCACGGATCAGGACAGAATTTAACCATTTCTTTTTCATATTGCTCGGAGCAACTGTCTCTGAGCCAGTCCATTGCGTTTCGCAAGGGCTCTCTCCACTGCTGTTTTCCCGATTTGGCTTTATCGGCGGCGCAGCCGCAGTTGCTTTTCCACCTTTCTACGCCGTGAGCGCAGCTCCAGGAAGTATTTTCGTTTATTTGTACCTCGTGTGTGGGAGGATACATTTCAAGATACTCAGAATAGACTGTGACTTTTGCGAGATTGTTGGTTCTGATATAATGCAGGCAGTACGCAAGTGCCATATCACCGTAGCGATGATGATGCCCGAACGATTCACCGTCGGTAGCGATATGAACGAGCTGCGCGGGATTATTGTTATTTGTGAAAGACTCCATTAGTTTATCCGCGAAGTCCTTTCCGCTGTGAAGAAGTCCTCCGTAAGCGACGTCATTTGCTATGCCGCCATTGTAAAAAAACAAAATGATAGTTTTTCCTGACGGCAAAAAACATGTATAAGGCATCGTTGTATCAAGGTTCTTCTCTGTTACATCGGTCCACCTGCCGATTCCCGTCTTGCGAATCCGCCTGGCCTGGCGCGGCGAGAGAATCGTAAACTTGATTCCGTGCTCTGCCAGAACTTCTAATGTTTCGATATTTACTGCAGTTTCAGGAAGCCACATTCCCTCCGGCTTTCTCTCGAAGCGATGCTCGAAATCCCAGATTCCCCACTGAACCTGCGTGTGCTTGTCCCTTGTATTTGCCAGCGGCAGAATCATGTGGTTGTAAGCCTGCGCGATTGCTGAGCCGTGACCAGAGAACTGTTCTTTGCTTTTTCTGTCAGCTTCGATAATATGCTCGTACACGTCAGGCGCATGAGCCTGTAACCATGAGAATAGAGTCGGGCCGAAATTGAAGCTCATGTTGGAGTAATTATTTACTATATTTATGATTTTCCTGTCAGAGCCGAGAATCCTCGAAGCGGCGTTTTGCCTGTAGCACTCTTCATTAATTCTCATGTTCCAGTCATGGAATGGATAAGCGGAATCCTGAAGCTCGACTTCTTCGAGCCACGGATTTTCTCGCGGCGGCTGATAAAAATGACCATGAATACAAACCTATCGTTCCATTTACAGCTCCAACTTAACTATGTAGACTCCATCTAATAAAACACGAACTTAATCGGTAAATCATGATTCACCTGACAGGAAAATTGCGGCCGAATAAGGTTCTATCAGGCGATCTATCGAATTTTCAGCTTCGAAAGGCTCGCCTTCGAGCTCATGCCAGTATCCTTTCTGCGGCAAAGGGATTGTCAGGTTTTGCTTCTGTCCTGAAAAATTTGCGGCGACTATAACCTGGTCAGATTCCCCGAGCATACGTTGAAACACGATACACCTTTTTTGCTCGTCCACCTGCGCCATATTGAAGTTATTGCTTCGAATCGAGCTTCGCGAGCGCCTCAGTTTACACATCTTTCGGTAGTGGTCCAACAGGTATTTGCCGGAATTGGTGTCGCACTTTTTCCAGTTGATTTTGTTCTGCTGAAGGCTCTTTTCCGTAGCGTGGCCGCATTCCTGACCCTGGTAGAGCATAGGTTCGCCGGGGATTGTCATGAGAATCGCGGCGGCCAGCGTGTGTTTCTTAGCGGCTGTATCTTCGTCAAAACCTGCTTCGCGCAAACCGAGCATCAAACGTTTGTCATCGTGACATTCCGCGTAGTTTACCATAAACATAGCGTCACTGTAGCCTTGTGTGGAAGGGTTGAATGCGCTTACAGCTTCCGCGAACCTGAACGGACTGTAAGGCTCGATATCCTTCTCGAATAATAGTGTCTGAAGTGCGATGCGGCATCGCGTGTGCCACACGGCGCTTAACCCGCTATTGTTGACAAGGTCCGGGTCCTCAGGTATGCACTCTCCGATGAAGTATGCGTCAGGCTGAATTTCGCGAACCTTTTCCATAAGGTTGGGAAGTCCTTTGCCATGGGCATCTGCTCCTATGCCGGCCAGGTAGTCATAGCGATAGCCGTCAATATGGTAAGCCTGGAGCCAGTGAAACTCCACGTCACGCGCAAAATTGTTGGTGGGTTCCTTCAGATACGAAAACGTAGGCAATCCGAACTGGTTCTGCTCGCCGAGTCCCTGGCCGTACCAGGGACTGTTCTCATATGGATACATCTTGTTAAAGGGATGTTCTTGTCCTGTATGCGCGATAACCATATCGAGTATGACAGCCATATCGTTAGCATGAGCGGCATCGACAAACCTGCGAAAATCATCGGGCGAGCCGTACGAATGCCTCGGTGCCATCAAATACGTGGGCTTGTATCCCCAGTAATCATCGGGAGGGACTTCGCAAATCGGCATTAATTGAATTCCGCTTATTCCCAGGTCTTTAAGATGGTCGAGCTTCTGTGTCGCGGCAGCGAATGTTCCTTCTTTGGTAAAGTCGCCAATGTGCATTTCATAAATTATCATGTCGTGAAGCTCTGGTCGCATCCAGTCGTCATGCTCCCATTTATAAGGCTCCTTTCCTACTTCGATAACAGCTTTAGGCTGGTCGGAGTCTTTTTCGCCGGGCGCTGTCCAGCGTGCGTAGGGATCGCATATCACGAGCTCCTTGTCAATCAGGAATTGATATTGATAAGTTCCTTTATCGAGTTGAAAGGCCGCCATCCAGTAGCCGGGCTGCTTTTGTTCGAGCGGCGTTCGCCTATAGTCCCAATTGTTAAAACTGCCAATAAGATTTACTGATTGTTTATCCGGTGCGTAAATGGCGAAGCTGACCCATCCATCTCCATGGTCTATAGCGCCTGGTGTGGCGTTTTCAACCGCTGTGTTTTGTTTAGAGTCCATTCTTCGTCTCCTTTTCTTTTGTTCTGCGTTATGCCTTATGCGTAGTGGCGCATGGTCTTGTTTAAACGCACGGCCGTACGTCTAAATGATATTAGAAATCTTGTTTAAGGATTTCTTCTGTGCGGCGACAGAGTTCTCTGCCGTAGTCAACCCACTGGCCTTCGCCCCAGTAACGATAGCAGCTTGTCTGTGTAAGGAGAAGGTGATAAAGCGCATTGCGATAACGCTGCTCCGACGGATCAATTCCTTTTTCCAGAACCTTCCGGTTAAACTCGGCACTGACCTGCTCCATGGGTTTCAGAATTTTTTCGTATCCCTGCACCCATGAGATATTGTTCGTCCAGCTTCCTCCTTCCATGTGGAATCTATCGTTTTCTTTTTCCAGCTTCTCTATCGTCTCATTAAGCTTATCGGGTCCCGCTCCATCCTCGAATTTTTCCCAGATTCTATGCTGCATAATTGGTTGAATAGCCGGGAAGCTTTCTTCTTTTACTCCCAAAGTATCGAGATATTCGAGATATTCAGTGACATTCACAGCCGGGGTTTGTGTGCCTGAGCTTTCGTTTATAGCTTCATGGTATTTACCCGGGAATTCGTTCATCATGACACCGCCGTTTTCTCCATCGGATATTTGTGTCACTAACGACGGCACGGATTTCCCGTCCAGCTCAATTCTGCCCAGTCCTTTCGCTTCGTAATAAGGCTGCATTTGCCCAATTAGCTTGGTATCGCTTCCCTGTGTCTTTATGATTGCGGTAATAGCGAGTTTCTCGCCTTTCGAATTCTTTGCTATAAGTCTGTGCGGCCTGTGCTTGTATTCGAGACCGTGACCATTCTCAAGTTCTACTGTATGTTCCTGAACGATTACCCAGCGAAAGCCTGCGTCCTTAAGCGTCTTGATAAATTCGTAAAATACGTCAGGATGATTCGGGAGAGCCATTTCAGCAGGTGAGAAGCCTCTTATTCTCGATACAGTTTCGGTTCCGAAAATAGAAGCGAAAAACTGGAGCCATGCGTTCACATGTAAACGATAGTCCTGTACAGGTGTCGAAGGTGCGACAGGGTGACCCCAGGCTGAACCAAGCCATTCGACACAATGACGATAGTTCGGGTCGTTCGTGATTCTTTTGAGATTATCGAATACATCATCCAGTCCCATTTTCAGCATGCCGTGAAGCAGCGTGCCTGAATAGTCGAACATAACTCGCGGCTGCTTCCCCTGGTTGACAAGTTCGGGAATAAAATCTCCCATGCGTTTATAACATTCCCGGAAAACCGTCGCATTGTGATTGTCGCCTGTGTCAGGATGTTCCATCATATATTGCAGGTAGCTGATTTCTTCCGCCTGGTTGAGCGGCTGGTCAGGATTGGGAATGATTGGCTGATGCATGTGCAAAGCTATCGCATAGGCACTCTTGACGTTGTCCCAGTCGATGCCGCTTTGTGGTAAAAATACCTGCTCCCTCTCTCCGTCTTTGGGAAGAGAAATATCCGAACCCGAAAGATTGGGTACACCATTAATATATTCAGCTAACTGAGCCATATTCTCTCCTGCTATAGAACCGTTTATCGTAAAGCCGATGCAGTGATCGTCGTCGGACAGGTCAGAGTTGTCTGACTTTGACGAGCTGCGCAACCGAAACTGTTCTACGTTTTTTGTTCCTGTACTTCCTCAATCATCCATGGCCTCCTTGCAAAAGCAGGCAGCTTGAAAGCTTCTTTGAGCAGTCTGACATCAGCACCGACGGAGGAAGTCAATCCTCCTGAAGCAGGCAGATAACAACCAAGAGTATAATCGATTATCATTCTGCGAGCACTGAAACGCCAGGTCAGAGTGCGAAGAGCATGTTTCTGACGCGCAACCCAGCCATGAGCGATACCATCTTCACCCCGGCTGTAGAACAAGGGACCCACTTCGTTCTCAAGGACACTGTACAATGCCTGTGCATCGATATGGTCCTGATGGTCGAGGTTCGAATGCTCACCTCCTTTGCCTATGGCAAAGCCATTGGCGCCATCATAAGCCTGCGCCCACCATCCGTCAAGGATTGAAATATTGAGGCCGCCGTTCATGGCGATTTTCTGGCCGCTTGTTCCGCATGCTTCGAGCGGCCTGCGAGGAACATTAATCCACGCGTCCACTCCCTGGACCAGGTGACGGCATACATTAATATCATAATTTTCGATAAATACGATCTTTCCTATGAAGCGCGGGTCCCTGGTGAAGCGATACACCATCTGGATAATATGCTTGGCTTCCATATCCTGCGGGTGCGCTTTGCCTGCGAAGATAAACTGGACGGGACGCTCGCGATTATTAACTAATCGGTCCAGTCTTGCAGGATCCTTAAAGAGCAGGTCCAGTCGTTTATATTTGGCGAATCGTCTGGCGATTCCTATGGTCAGGACTGAGGGATTCAGTTTTGCGCGCTGCGCGTATTCACTTATCGCTTCACCTTCTCTTGTTTTTTCCTGTCTCTGTATCGTTCTGTCAATATAATCGACGAGATGCGTTCTTAATTGCTGATCTTTCTCCCAGAGCTCGACGTCGTCTATTCGCTCCATCGCTACCCATGATGCCGGGTCATCCATCGATTCTTTCCATCTCGGGCCGAGATATTTCGTGTAAAGCTCGGACATAGTCTCGGAGAGCCATGTGCTGATGTGCACGCCGTTCGTAATGTAATTGATAGGCACATCGCCCTGAATTCTGTCAGGCCATAGTTTGTTCCAGATTGCCCTTGTCAAACGCGAATGTAAAAAAGAAACTGCGTTTCTGTGTCTCGACAGTTTCATGGCAAGGACAGTCATGGAAAACCTCTCTTTTTCATCAGTCGGGTCTACTCGTCCGAGCCCGAGTAATTTTTCTTCGCTGATGTCTAATTGCATTCTGAGCGGATTTAGCGCGTTTATGAGCAGTTCCGGCTCGAAAACGTCATGTCCCGCCGCTACCGCAGTGTGGGTTGTAAAGACAATCTGTGAAGCCGCGATTTCGAACATATTGTCAAAGGTCTGGCCGTCGCGTTCCATTAACATCCGTATGAATTCGAGACATGCGAACGCACTGTGTCCTTCGTTCAGGTGAATCACCGACGGATTGATGCCGAGAGCATCTAAAGCAAGCATTCCGCCTACGCCCAGGATAAGTTCCTGCCTGATTCTCGTTCGCCTGTCGCCGCCGTAGAGTTTGCTTGTGAGATTCCTGTCCTCGTTCGAATTGCCGTCGACGTTGGTATCGAGGAGCAGGAGGATATTTCGACCTACATGAGCTATCCAGATACCGACCCAAATCTGGTATGATTCTGTGTGCACGGAGACTCTCAAAGGCTGGCCGAACTCGTTTTTGGCCAGCTCGAGCGGCAGAATCGTGTCACTTGAAGTAAAATAATGCTCCTGCTGCCAGCCGTTCACGTCGAGCGTCTGGTCAAAATAGCCGTGAGAATATGCGAGCCCGATTCCCACGATGGGAACACCCAAATCCGATGCTGCCTTCAGGTGATCGCCTGCCAGTGCGCCAAGGCCCCCGGAGTAAATAGGGAGCGACTCGTGCAGCGCAAACTCGGCGCTGAAATACGCGACAGGCTGCGCGCGAAGAGGTCCCGCCTGCCAGGCGCCCCAGATTTCGCTGGCTTCGAGGTAATCGTGCAACTCGTTTAATCTCTCGGTGAGCTGATTGACTTTGTTGCCGTTGCGAAATTTGTCTTCGAGAATATCGCTCGCAAGCTGATCGAGAAATTCAATCGGATTATGATGGACCTGCCTCCATAGCTCCGGATCGATATCCCTGAATACCCTGACACATTCGGGATGCCAGGCCCAGTAAAGGTTGTGACTCAATTCTCTAAGTCTGTTGACAAGATTCATATAGCCTCCCTTAGCCGACTAACTCATGATAGATGCCTTCCGTTTGAGCGGCCGCGATGTCCCAGTTGTAACTGAAAGCGGCCTTGACTCGTCCGCGCTCTCCCATCCAGCGTGCATGTATAAAATCCCGGAATACCTGCTGTATCGCCCAGCATATAGAGCCCGGGTTATCGAAGGCGACGAAGCCTTCCTGGTTATGGGTTACAGTTTCAGCGGGTCCGCCGTTTCGCGTAACAACGACAGGTTTTCCCGCTGCCCATGCTTCGAGCACAACTATGCCGAAAGGTTCGTTCCGGCTGGGCACGCATACTACGTCTGTGCTTTTGTATAGATTAATAAGATCGCTGTTTCCATTCATGTTGCCGAGGAAACGAACTGCATGACGAATGCCAAGCTGATTTGCCCTCTGCTCGAGCGCCGCTCTCATGTAGCCGTCACCGACAAATACGATTTTTGCATCGGGACGCATAGATAGAATCCCGGGAACAGCCTCGAGAAGTAAATCAGGACCTTTCTGGATAGTCAAACGTCCCACGAACAGGACCATCGGGTCCATAGGAGCGATTCCATAGGTTCTTTTGCAGACTGCCGGGTCGATATAACCATCGTACCTGGAACAGTTTATGCCGTTGCGAACGCAGCGAAGCTTCGCGTCGGGCACGTGATATTGTGATTTTATCTCTTCGCAAAGCGCGCCTGAAACTGCAATGACTCTATCGGCGCAATAGGCGCCTTCTGCTTCCACTGCGCGGACCCTGTCCGACTGGCCGTTGAAATGATTGTTTCCACATCTGCCGTACTCAGTTGAGTGGAGCGTCAAGAGCACGCGCCTGCCGTAGTTGTTTTTTACCTGAACAATTCCCTTGGCGCAGAGCCAATCCTGGCCGTGCACTATGTCGAAATGCTCGCCCTGAAAACTCTCAGTCGCTCGCATAAAATAAACAAAACTGTTGCACATATTATTCATTTCAGTAACGAAATCAGGATGCAAATCAATGGGACAGCGGTGATAATGAACTCCATCTATGAACTGGTACGTTGTTTGTCCTTCACCCAACCTGGTAAAAACGTGTACTTCATGGTTTCTTCGCTGCATCGCGGCAGCGAGTTCTGTAACGTGCACCGCTACGCCTCCCACTGGTACCGAGTGCAGGCTTTCCCAAGTGTAATATGCTATCCTCATTCTTTTCCTTTAACAGTTCCACCAGTTCAAGTCTATGTTCTTGAAGATTACGTCACTCGTATCCGCTTCCTTTATCTGAAGCCGCTGAGCGTCGTTGAGCCTCGCAAGATAGTACGGATTTTCATTCAATCTTTCAGCAAGGTCAGTGAACAAATCGAAGCGCGCAGCATGCTGAATAAACCTTTTTATTCCATAACTCGGCGCCTGCCTGCGCGTTATCACGAATGGCCAGTCACTTGCCTGAAGCAATAATAACTCGCGTCCCGCCTTTTCAAGAAGTTTCTTCAACTCTGGCTTTTGGCGCCACGGCAGATTATACGTGAGCTTGCCGAATAACACTTCCGCCTCGTATTCGATCTCCCAAAGCCATTTAAGCTGCTCGTCCGCCCAGACGCGATGGTCGCCTCCTTCTCCCCAGGAGCCTGCCGGCAAACGAACAGTTTTTTCTGGCCCGAACGTGTTCAGGAAATTCCCTGCCGTGCTCAAGTCTACATCCGGGTCTGAGTTTAGAGTTAGCAATACATCGCGAAGGAAAGCGGGTCCCTCGAACCACCAGTGCCCGAAGAGTTCCGCGTCGAAACATGCGACTACGACGCCGTGCTTGCCTGTCTGCTGTTTGTATTCGTAAAGCCTGCGTTTAACCTCGCGGCAGAAGTGTCGTGATTGTTCATATATTTTCCCAGGAATGTCATCGGGATAGTAAAAATGTTTAGCGCCAAGGTCGCTCTTCCTGTCTGTAACCTTCCAGTACCTCAGACCGCGGCGCGGGCCATGACGCTTATGAAATTCCAGGTATACGCCATCTGCAGGATAACCGACAAAGCCGCACCATACCTGTTTGCAGATATATGGATCTCTGGCAAATGCAGCCATCGAAGGCTTCTGACTGCCGTTGCCATCAACCCATACCGGCTGATGCACATTGATTTGTCCTGCGCCGTCACCGTTCGTAACCATGTGATAGTCCACGAAAAAGTGGGTAAGTCCCTCTTGTGCGACAAGCTCGTCGATACCTTTTCGCCAGGTTTCGGAGCCCCAGCTTATTGCAGGGAGCCAATGTCCGGAAGGCCTGTAGGCGCCCTCGGGAAGCCAGATGCCTTTTGGCTTAAACCCGAGAATTCTCTCTGAGCTCGCAAGCCCGGCACGGAGCTGCGCATGTATAGAGGAGTCTTCGAGCAGGAGCGGCATGTAACCGTGCGTAGCGGCGGATGTCAATAACTCAACTGCGCCAGAGCGATCCCATTTCTTAAACTCGCCGGGGATATCCTGTTTTATCCTGTGAAATTGTTCATACAAATCCTCGTAAAACTGTTCCCATCTTCCTGCAAGCCATGCCATGTGAGGCTCATCTTCTTTTTCGAAAAGAAGCCTGTCTTCTTCAGCCTGACGAACGCGATCTCGAAGGTAACCGACAAAACCCTTCTTGAAGTATTCATGTGCAAGCTGCTCCAGCAGTACGGGAGTCATTCCTATGGTCAATTGCGGATTACCGTTGAGATTACTGCATTCCTCGATAACAGAAAGCAGAGGCAAATATGTTTCAGCCGCTGCTTCGTAAAGCCAGTCCTCGCCGTGAGGCCATGTGCCGTGATGTAATACGTAGGGCATGTGCCCGTGCAGTACCAAACAAAAACTGCCTATCGCCATTATGTTCTCCTTACTCGGGTTCTTTTCCTTGAGGTTCGTCGCTGTGCAATGGTATGATTTCCCTGCGGGCTTCCGCCAGTGCCTTGGTAACACTCTCCCAGTCGCCTCTGATTTTCAAATAGTGGTCTTCCTGCAGCGCGCTGAATCCTCGTGCCGCAAAATGAGTTATGAGCGAATCCACAGTCATTCTCGTGTCTTCACTTATATCTCCGTCGGGAAGAAGGAGCCTGGCTTCCAGTCTCATAGATGAGCCGTTACCTCTGTGCTGAATTGGTACTGAGACAATTCTCGGTCTGGACGCCAGTATTTCTTCCACTTTGATTTGATTTGCTTTTTCAGGAGATTTGCGCGGCGCCTGAGGACAGAGCTGTTCATAAACCTCGACGTTCTGTGAGGAAATCCTGTCCCAGCTGAATCTGCTCTCAACAGATTTTCTGCCGTTTTCTCCCATCCAGCGAGCCCTGTCGAAGTTTGAAAAAATGCGATCGATGCCCCAAAAGACAGAATCCACGCGAGGATAAATCTTCAGACCGTTGACTTCGTGCTCTACGTAATATTTGGGTCCGCCTATTTCCGTGACTACGACAGGCTTCGAGGCACTCCATGCTTCTAGAACAACAATCCCGAACGGCTCGTTCCTGCTCGGCACACATACCGCGTCGCAGAGCTTGAAGAGCCTGACCAACTCGTCGCCGTTCTTGTAACCGACAAACCTTACCGCCTGGCCTATTCCAAGATGTCTGACTCTCGCTTCGAGAGAAC
>JARRRJ010000003.1:0-21453 GCA_037380865.1 Sedimentisphaerales bacterium | reverse complement strand
GGCCAGGCGCGCGCCAACACGCTTTTCGGAAACCGGTACAAGGTAATCTATTTTCCTTATGATTTTTCATGGGTAATGCGCAAGGCTTTTAAAAATATAAATCCCGCAATTTGTCTGCTAATGGAGCTTGAAGTCTGGCCTAATTTTGTCAATACTGCACAAAGACAAAATGTCCCTGTAGTGATTGTGAACGGCCGCATAAGCGATAAGAGTTTTTCCAGATACAGCAAAATAAAACCTGTGGTAAAAAATGTTTTTGCTAAAATCGATCTTGTCCTCGCGCAGACCAATGAATACGCAGATCGTTTCAGACAAATCGGAGTCCCGAAAGAAAACGTCTTTGTCACAGGCTCACTGAAATATGACACTGCGCAGATAAGCGATAAAGTCGAAGGCGCAGACCTTCTCGCGGAACAGCTTAATCAAGCAGGATGGGCTATGCACGCTAATTCCACAGATGGTGTGCTCAGCACATCCTATATCTGGGTTGCCGGAGCCACAGGTCCCGGAGAAGAAGAAATAATCCTCGATGTCTTCAAACAACTAACTCAGAACAAAGCAGATTTACAGCTTGTCATAGTCCCTCGCAAACCCGAGAGATTCGACGAGGTCGCACAATTAATCACAAACACAGGTTACGAATGTCTGCGCTACAGCGTCATTAAACAAGCATCAAAAAAGGAGTCACGAGCCACAAGCCACGAGCGACGAACTGTATTACTCGGTGACACTATGGGTGATTTACGAAAATTTTATTCACTTGCAACTATCATATTTGTCGGCAGGTCCCTGGTTCTGATGGGCGGTTCGGACATGATGGAAGCGACCGCTCTCGGCAAATGCACAATGTTCGGACCTTATGCATTCAATTTCAAACAAACTGTCGATGCACTACTTGAAAACGAAGGTGCCATATTGATCAAAGATAAACAGGAGCTTCTCGAAGCAATACAAAAATGCCTGAATGATCCTCCTTATGCTCAGAAAATCGCACAAAACGGCCAACAAGTAATCAAAAACAACCAGGGAGCTACTCAAAAAACTTTAGAGAAAATAAGTTCTTTACTTTCTTTTTGATGGAGTTTATTAGGATTATTATAATACAACTAAAGATATTATATAAGTGATATATGACAATAGAGCAAGTAAAGCAATTATATGAAAAAAATTCCTTTTCAGCCATTTATTATTCACCTGGCGGATGGACGACAAATACCTGTCAGGCATCGTGAATTTATGGCTTCGTCTCCGAGTGGCCGAACTATCGTTGTATATGACCAGGATGATTCATTTAACATTATCGACTCTTTACTTGTTACATCCCTGGAAAACAAAAAAGGCAAATCTACAAACAAACAGAATTAAGTAAATATTAGAAATCCTATTTAATTTATACCGCCTACGATTATCCAATAGTTATCCTGCCCTTCTGCTTTGCGTACATACAAATCTTTAGGTTTCCATTCTAATATCCGGCCGTTATTACTGATTCCTACTGAACAAGAAATCTTATAACAACTGATGGATTTAACAGGCTCATCTATCGAAATAATCTGAACAATATTCAAGCTCCCGAATTTTTTCTCTACTTGATCATCTGGCATTCCACCAAAAAGATGACCAGCTTTTGTATAATCTTTTTCGATTAAAGCATTTAGAAATTCAGTTGCTAATTTTATTGCAATTTCTTTTTCTTCGAGGTCACCCTGTTTTAAGCCGACATCCTTTTTTCCTAAAACATAAAGCTCAATAATATCATCCGGAAGTTCGTCCTCGATAGAGAATAATGCATCATCGAACGGTTGATTATAATCTTCATATCGCCAGATTGCGAGTTTAGAATATCCATCATCATTCAACTGATAAATCTCTACTGATGTTATCAGTTTGGTTGCCTGGTCAACAAAATATACATCACGCATCGCAGGTTTGTCTTTCCCTAATAAATATGTATTCGGTGGATAGTCAGCGGTAATAGTTATAGGCTGAGCTTTATCCGGCGATTTTGTGATTCCAAGTTTAATCTCATCTAACATTTGTCTTTCATGCAGATATTGAATCGCTCCCCTGGGATTGAACTTTTGACCAAAACTCAAAATTTTATCAGAGAAACTTTTATCTCTAATAATAAAAATCCTATTTATATTTTTGTCCCAGTCCACAGCTCCACCATCTTTCCATATTTGGATTGTTTTCTCTGTTTGCTGGCTCTTGTAATAGTCGACACGAACTTTGCTGACATTTCCGTCTTTATCATATTCTACCCAGGCTTCCCTGCTGAATTCACGGTGACTATTATTCGGATCATTCAGTAAATATAACTTGAAATGAAAAGTTTGTATTTTATCATTAGCCTGAATTGTTTGCTCTATGGCATAGACGGGTTTTGTCAATTGGTCAAGAAGAACTATAAATGAAGAAAAAATTACTAGGATTGAAGCCGCTGCGGCAAATTTTGTCAATCTGCTTCCGACAATATTTTTCCATGTAAAAATAGCAGAAGTTTTTTGAAGGATTTGAATATTTAGGGCTTCCTTGAGCACATTACTTTTCATGTCAGGTCCGGGCTTTGCCTGAAATCGTTTGACTAATTTTTCTATTTCTTTAATTGATTTCATTTTATCACCTCACTGTTTAACAGCGTTCTTAATTTTTCAAGGCCGTAACGATACCTGCTGCGAATTGTATTCACAGAAGTGTTTCTTAGTCTTGCTATTTCTGTAAACTTCATATTCCCTTGAAGATGTAGGATAATAATTTCTCTTTGTTCAAAGGGAAGTTGAGACATAGCCTGATTCAATATAATTGTTTCTTCTTTTTGAATCGCTGGCAATTCCACTCTCGGAGCTTCCGGTTCCGGAAGAACATTATCGCCTGATGCTGCAGGTTCTAATTGTCTTCTTTTTATCCGGTTGCGAGCCAGATTGGCTACACAGGTTGCCATATACGCTTTCAGGCTGCCGTTTAGATTTATTTTATCTGCCGATTTTACAAATGAAACAAAGAAATCGTGAAGTACATCCTCGGCATCATGTGTATTATTCAAAAGAGCAGTTGCTACTGTTATTAGGTAAGTCTCATATTTTCCATAGATTTTCTCGAGAGCCTCATGCGAGCCTCGTTTGAATTTCCATAAAAGCAATGTATCTTCTAACATTCATGCCTCTCTGGCTGCTTCAAGAACGATCATTCTTTATTCAGTACACAATTGAGATGCTCTTTTCAGTTTAATACTTTTCGAGAATTTATAAAATTTTACTGAAGTATAACAAAAAAAGCCGAGCTAAAACAGCCCGGCTATGTTTCTGAAATACTAATTTCGTTTGTATGTTTATTTATTCACCATTCATTTCCTTCGATTCCTGCCTGATTTTATCAACTTCTGCTTCTGCGTCATTTAGCTGATTTTGAGCTTCATGGAGTTTTTCACTATTATTAGTAATTGTGTACAACTGAATCATTTCATTCAAAACTTTTCTTTCAACAGCCAGGCCAACAAGGTGTTCAACTACCATGGTATCGTAGTTTTCACCCAGTAGTTTCCCCAATTGCAGTCCGGCGGTGAAATATTTCTCAGCATCATCATATTGTTTAGCCGTTACTGCGGCTTTCCCTTTATCCAAGACAATCTGTGAGAGATTTCTAAACGCTGTCATATCCTTCAAATTTTGCTCAAGTAAACGTTTCTGGTCTTCAGCGTTCAGGGCCTTATATTGCTTCTCAGATATGCAGAAAATATATGGCTCTTTGCTGAATTCTATTGGTTTTGACCAGTCTATTTTCAGCAGGGCTTCTACAGCTTCGTCCTTACTGCCCTCAGAGGTCAGACTAAGAATTTGTACTATTTGTTCAGCCTCAGGCGTGAGCCTGGTTTCGACTTCGATGTCTTCAAGGTTCTCCTGATAGGCAATCATATATCCCGGGGGCAATTCGAGGCTGAATAATTTTTCATCCAGTTCAGCGTCAAGATTAAAGTTTTTCATAGTCGTCGTTATTGTAATGGGAGAACTATCTAAGCTTTTTGCTTTTGTTTCGACCATGTAGGGAAATCCCTTTTTATAATCAGCCCATAAAGTAATTTCATAACTGTAATTCTGATCTTCTTTAGTAATCCTGAAACCTGATACACGCTTGCCGTCAATTTCTTTTTCTCCCAGATATTCTTCCGCGCCGTCAAGTACATTCCAGAGTTCTGCAATCGGCCTGGTACACAAAGAAATTGGTTCTTCTGTAATGCTTTTGAAAACTGGCTCTTTCTTCATTACTGCTGTTTTATCCTGATGGAACAGAAGCAGAGTTTGTCCTGTATTAAAATCGGTAATAGAAGAATAATCTCCCACTTCTATTGCCGGGGGATAGTCTATCCTTATTCGTCCCAGTTCCCATACCATGGCATGTATCGGTTTCATTGTCAGACCTTCCAAATCGAAGGTATAACTGTGTTTTTGAATGTATCCAATTACATTTCCAAAAGCCACGCCGCCACCTGTGATTGAAGTACCAAACTGATTTATTCCAACTAGTATAGCAATAATTATTATCGCAGCAACTGCGAGTTTTATTGTCCTGCTGTTCATGATCATTCTCCCTGTAACCGGCCTGGGTTTAGCCGAATTTATTTTGGCTTTCTCCAGCTCGTTAAGAAGCTGCTTTAGTGCAGTCTTTTTAACCTCCGGATTTAATCTTATTTTTGCATTCTCAATTAATCTTTTTATATATTCTGCGGATCTCATTTTTCTACCTCACCATTTAACATTGACCGCAGCTTGGTTAGTCCGTAATTGTATCTGCTCAAGGCTGTCTTGATTGATACATTCTGCAATCGTGCTATCTCCCTGAATTTCAATTTTCCCTGGACATGGAGGATTACAGCTTCTTTTTGCTCGTAAGGCAGCCTTGCGACAGCTTTATAAAGTAGTTGAAATTCTTCATCGCATCGGATGTATTCTTCTGGTGTTTTGCCCTTCGATGCGGCCGGTTCGACGTTATCCAAACTTACTGAATCCTGTGCGGATTTTGTCCTGCCCGAATTTCGGATCTTGTTAACAACACAGGATGTCAAATATCCCCTGAGATTCTTCCTGATTTCATGTTTATCAGCAGAACGAACCAGCGTAAGGAAAACGTCCTGAACTATATCCTCAGCGGTACTCACATCATTCACAAGTCCCGTCGCAATTCGAACCAGATCATCCCTGTACTTCTCATATATCCGACACAGAGCCTCTTTGCTGCCGCGATTCAATCTCCAGATAAGCACTTTATCTTCCAACGTCTAATCACCTGTTTCTAAAGAATCAATGATCATTGTCAAATATAAGACACATGATTCATCAATTTTACCTTAAAGAAAATAACCAAAGCAGCGAATTTTGGGAGTGTTCAAAATGTGCGGAAATATAATGCGACAATATTAACTTTAGCCACTTTCTATTTTAGCCACTTTAGTTCACTTCACTGTTCTATCCATTGGCCGTTGATTACCTGATATATATGGTCGTAACCCTTCGGCTCGGGACGAGTTATGGGGAAGTTCTGCTGCCGCTGGGTTGCAGGCTTTATTGAACTGAGCTTTATGTCAACGTTAAATGTATTCTCGATATTTTCAGTTATCGAATTTATAACTATTGAAAAAGGAATATATAATCCGGGTGCAACTTCTTTGTAATTATCCAGTTTCACTACGGCCGTCGGTTTGGCTGAATTATCGTAGTAATCGATTTGGCGAACCGTGTAATCACAGCAATAGATGTGCAGCTTCTTTATTATCATACCCTGCACTCTTTTTGTGAGGATATCAAAGCCGCTTTCATTCGATAATGACCAATTCGCATTTGTATCAATTTCTGCAATGCCGAGAGCTTCAAGCAATGTCCTGGGGTTAATCAATATTCCCGCATTGGAACTCTGTTTCGACCATAATCCCCACCAGTACGAACTTATTTCAGGCTTTACCTGGAGCCAGAACTCTTTCTCATTTGAGCCCAGAACCATGGCCTTATCGATAATCCCCGTGCTTGCCTGCATGTAAATTTCAGACGGAG
This sequence comes from Sedimentisphaerales bacterium, assembly GCA_037380865.1. Lineage (GTDB taxonomy): Bacteria > Planctomycetota > Phycisphaerae > Sedimentisphaerales > Anaerobacaceae > JAFGPS01. Next base: position 15,409 of record JARRRJ010000003.1, on the reverse strand, counting down.
GCTTAATAAGAAGGACCCGAATGTTAAAGTGTTGTTTTCGCATTTCATCGTCATCGTAATATTCAATGCTGAAAGTTCCCTTGTTCGTAAAAAGAGGAACTATGTTTTCAGACTGTGCCTGCAATGCAGCCAGCGCTTCAGTGACGTTGCTTTTACCGGGACATACAGGCAAAGGCTTTTGAACTTTACTTCCGCAGCCTGAGAGGAAAATTATTGTTACAGCGCAAAGAAGTGCAGTGAGATTAGTTACACTGTGTACAGTCCGGCATGGGCTAAAGCCCATCCTATGTCTATTTTCCTGAACTATTATGCTCTTATGCTCTTTATTCATTCTATAAATCCGTTTGCAGAATTTCTCCAAGCTGGGATGAAAGCTGCTCGATCTGGTCTTCGTCGAGATGAGGATTTATCACATCGACTCGCGTTTTGGCAGAATCGCCAACCAGCCTCAATTGCCAGATTTCGTTTCCATCTTCGTTCTTCGTCTCTTCGTATTTGAAAATTCTCTTGCGCATTAATATAAGCGCAAGCACGAAACGGAAATTTATTTTCTCCTGCTCCATCTCGTTTTCGAGCCTCTCGAAGAACGCTACAAGCATATTATCATCTACGAAAATACGTTTCTTCTGACCCGGGTCGGGCAGTTTCGTTTTCCAGAAGCAGAAAACTTCCGGCTTTTCATCCTGCCAGTAATCCTGACAAAAATCACATCTTTTCAAACCTTCATCAGTCTGAACGAGTGCGCCGAAATATTCCTCGCCGTACTCGATTTCTCTGCCGCTGCCGGCGCATTGACCTATCGGCTTATTTATTTCCCAGTCTGCCATATTATTTGAAGATTCTAAATTCTAAACAAATTTCCATTCTCAAATTAAAAATGACAATATTCCGTCTGTTTTCCGTTGAGCGATAAAACTTCTTATTCAAATTTCAGTAAGTGGCTCATGTTTTGAACCGTTTTGGGACCAATTCCTTTTATGTTCTGTAGATCCTCAGGAGTGCTGAATGCACTTTCGTTATTATTACTTTCTGCAAAACTGCTGCGATACTCTACTATTGCGTCAGCTCGCGAAAAACCTATATCCGGAAGTCTTATAAGGCTCTCAACTTCTGCGGTGTTAGGATTGATTTGACTATTCAAATGACTCGGATTCCATCCTGAAACAGAATTGGCACTTATAGTATGCGGCGTAAAACAAAACGCAAAACAAAAAGCGGCACATGCGCTTAATACGAACGCGAAAGATTGAATCATTTTTTGCCTTTGATCCGTCATTCTGCAGAACTCATAATTTATTATTGTCGCTACCGGCTGAAGATTCCGCCTGATAATTCTTTCAGTGCCTGATAGGCTTCCTTCGGCTCGAGCTGGTCAGTCAATAAGCCGCTGTTGATAATTTCACTTTCCTGCGTATCCATCAGGTTCGAGTACGTCACGGAAGTCACAAACGATTTACTCAGCGCTATCTCGAAAAATTCCCTTATCCATTTTGCCTGCAGCGCCTCGCTCCATTTATCATGCCAAATACCAGCCTGATCTCCGTCATTTTCAGCTTCACCATTTTTGCTCGGTACCTCCACGCTGGTTACGTATATCGGTTTGGCGATCGGTGCGAACGTGTCGAGAATCGCTGAAATCTGCAGCATGTCCCTGACGTGCATTCCCTGCTGGTCTTTTCCGAAAACCATCTGCAATCCGAACGCATCGAAATTCGTCCCGCTCTGAACGACCATGTCCATATACACCAGCGGCGGCATACTATTAACCGACGTCGTGTAATACTCGCCCCATGGATTACTTATTTCGATTATTTTCAGCGCCCTGTCGCTTGCCTGTTTCACAGCCATGTTAGCCGCACGCGTCATCTCGAGAATCTGCTCGAAGCGAAATCCGAAATGATTAAATGCGTTCAGGCCGCTTATCGCGTACCACGCACGAACATAGTTGCTGTATCGAGACACTATTTCCGTTATGAACTGATATGCAGTTTCCCTGATTTTCTCGAAGCTGCTTCCGCTCTCGAGCAGCCACTTGGGAAGATATTCTTGTTTGAAGCATAACAACGGGCCTGCGCTCAGTGCCAGCTTCTTCTTGGCAAGAGCTTCTATGCAGGCGTCTATCCTTGAGAAGTTATAAACTCCTCTCTGGGATTCGATTTCCGCCCAGTTGATTGGGATTGTAACAGAGCCGAATAAATCGAGAAGCTTTTCAATGTACAGGGGATTGTCAATTTCCATCGGGTCGATTTTGCAGCCGAAACATCCTCTGCCGAAGCCGTGACTTTTTGTCCTGGTATGAAAGAGCAGTTGGGCCTGTTTTATCGCTAATTTCTCAGAGAGCATTATAGCCTTGTTAAGTGCTTCGTCTGCCAGCTTGGACGCTTCCGAAGGTTCGCCAATGTTCTGAATTGCCCTGATAAACAAATCCTGGGACTGTTCGGAAAGCTCCGACATGCCTTTCATGCTATTGAAAAACGACCAGTCCTCACGCTTATTGACGATTTGCATTAGCTTGGCGCGAGTGATTTCAACGTTCAAGTTGTACGGCCTTTCCCTCTCAGGCAGACAGGTCGTAGGAAGAAGAACCTTTCCGAAACCTTCTATGGGCCAGAGCAGCGCCAGACCTGCTGTTTCGAGATTCACTTTCTTACACTGAATAAGGCCGTCTTTAAATGTGATTTCTGCTCTGCGAATGCCGATTCCGTCGCCTCCGAAAAGATACGCACCGCTTAGAATAAAATCATCAACTGGTTTTCCGTTCTTGAATACCTGAAATTTCACTTTTTTCTCTTATTCTTCTGCCTTTTCAACACATCTTTCTGATGGTTTTATAATATTATAACTATCAGATTCCCGCCGTCTTTATCGTGGGAGCGGAAATCGAGATTCTCAATTATTCCCCACAACTTAACGCCGATTATAGCGATTTATTAAAATAATGCAATTCAATCGTTAGAAAAATGCTGAAATGTTTCAAGTTTCTCTTGACAGGCAGCACAATACGAAGATTGTTTATGAGGGCGCCGCTTCGGAATCTGGGGAATAAAGGTTCTTCAAATGAAAATATATGAAAAGACTCACAATTGAGGGGCCTGTCTTGTTCAACGTGATACAGATCCTGTCCTTTTCAGAATTTTAACATGTAACATGGGAATTATCTTATTTGTCAGAGAGTTTCTCTACAGAGCATACCTGACAGCTTTGAATACTTTCGTGTCGTTCTATCGATATTTTTTATATGAAGATATATCATTTAGTCCATGGGCCGCTGGTATAAACTTCCGATTTGTCAACTCCGCCGCGATGATAATATCCTATCGGGCGTGCCGGATTTTGGACATTTATGCCTCTGACCTCTCCGGTTTGTGTATCTATTACAAAGACCCGGGAAGTGGAACTGTAAATGTGACTCGTAATCTGATAGCGTCCGTTAACATTATTGTCGCTTATTGCCGCACCCATCGCCAGCATTATTATCAATACAATAACCGCGCCGAGCAGCATACTTTTAAGACATATCTGATTCATGGCATTTCTCCTTTTCGTTAAAATTAAAAGTGTATGTTAATTCATTCTTCAAGCTGACTAATTCCGATGCTGCTTAATCGGGATCTTTTCGATCATCCGTTCCTTTCCTCTTCTTTGAGTCGTTTCGGGGATATCGGTCAAAAAATGATATGACCAGCATTACTATCACTATGCACACGATAACAAGAAGAGCGAACGTCCCAACACGAATTAAAAACTGTACCATATCTCTCAGCATTCTCACTTCCCCAACGGCACTATTTCCTCTAAATGAAAGAGAAAATAAAAGTAACTATTTTAAAAATTGTACCAGGCCGTTTAGTTCTTTTGTCATCTCATTTTGAACCGTTTCAAGATTACTATTTAATAATGTGCTAAATAACTTAATTCCGCTCACCTTTAGAATTGTGAGTTTTGCTATGCACATTGTTTCAAAAGCAGGACTTGAAACAGGGTCTGTTCCTTTTAAGAACGTCTGTATTTCGCGTTACGATCAGGATCGAAAGCCTGATCCCTTATTCGGTCATGAAAAATATTGTTTCAGGTCCGTTTTTACATCGATGCAGGTATACAAAACAACAAGGCCGTGCTGTAAGAGTGCACGGTCGCGTTCGGGGTCGTCGCTGAGCAATTGACTTAACTTCTCACCATGTAACAAATTCTTACGAACTCGTTTAACCAGGTTAATAAGCTCCTTAAACTGCAGTTCTTCTTTAGGAACTTCCGGCTTTAGTGATACAATTCCGTTTATAAGAACTTGTTTTACCGGCGGGTTTTCCTGGTAGTATTCAACTGCTTCTTTCAGTTCTTTATTGCGATAAGTATCGAGTAATTCATAAAATTTGTGTTGATTGTCATCTGCAAATTTGTCCCAGTCGATCGAAATTCGTTTTTCATTACCAGTCGAATATCCGCATTTCATAAGTGCATACTCAAGGCGCGAGAATGTTAAGAAGAAATTAAAAACAAGTTCTCGGTCTTCAGTACCTAACTGACATGCTAAATCTCGTGACAATCCAGGCGCGAGTTTGTGATATATCTTTTCCATTTTAAAAGTCTCCTTTACTAAAGCGGAGGACATTAACCAATTTCTGGGAATTATCTTACGTGGACTTGTATTTTATTTCAAGAAATAAACGTGCTCACCTTCTTAGAGATTATGAGCGTTTTTAGAGTGCGAAAAACGGTGCCCGGAACCGTCTTCGGATTAGGTCCTTTTTATTTTCTCTTGATTTATCTGGCGCCCTTGCGGGATTTATATAATAAATTGTATCGTCACGGGACGAGAGCCCGGGAAAATGTGGGAAAAAAACTAATTTGGGATGTTGATTGACCCGATAAAAAAATAGTTGAATTTGCGCCTGTATCGACCCGGGATCGGGCGAACCTGAAATACAGAAGTAACTACAAGCAGAAAAGGATACTGTTATGCTGGAATCACTGGAAATTGGAAATAGCGATAAAATCGAAGCCCAGACGCCTGTTAAAGCTTATCCCGATCCTTTCAACTCTATTGTCTGGAACGCGGTTTATGAAAACGCTACGGATATTCATATCAATAAAGTCGAAGGTGGAACGCTGGTTTTGTATCGCGTCGACGGGCTGAATCATGAGAAGCAGCATCTCTCGGAGGCCGAGGGCAGAAAGTTGTTGAACCAGGTGAAGACAGCGGCGGGTCTGAACGCGATGAAGTCCTTTGTGCCGCAGGAAGCACAATTGAAATGGCCCGACGACCTGATGCAGCGCGATATTCGCGTTACAGTTGTGCCCTCAGGCAAGGAAACTGAAACGGCGCATCTGCGAATACTAAGTTTTCCCCAGGAGGCGGCGCAGATTTCAAATCTCGGTCTCAGCGAAGAGGATATCGAAGTCATATCGAGCACAGTTAACTCGATGGGCGGCCTGATTCTGATTTCGGGCGTGAGCGGCTCAGGAAAAACCACTACGATGTATTCTTTCGCGTCGCTGATGGACCTGCGAAGCAATATCGCTTTTTCAATCGAAGACCCGGTCGAGTTTAATCTGCCGTTCGCGCAGCAGCTCGAAGTGGACGAAAGGCACAATTTCACAATGTACCACGGTTTGCAGACAATTCTCAGGATGGATCCCGACCTTGTGTTAGTGGGTGAAATCCGTGACAGGGACTCTGCGATAGTTGCGGCCAGAGCGGCCCTTTCCGGCAGGCTGGTCCTGGCTACGATTCACGCGAAAGACGCGGCAGGGACAGTCGACGCTCTGCATTATCTCGGTGTGCCTTACTACGTTATAGGCGGCTCACTTAAACTTGTTGTCTCGCAAAACCTGCTGAGAAAGCTCTGTCCTTCGTGCGCAGCAGAGCGGGCGATTACCAGCGAGGAAAAGAAGCTTTTTAACAAATGCGAACTGACTCCGCCCGAGAGAGTGCGCGTTGCGACGGGATGCAATAAATGCGACCAGTACGGTTATCGCGGCCTCACCGCTATTTTCGAGACTGCAAAAGTCAATTCTGACATTGCTCATTTAATTGCAGAGGGAACACACCAGAAGCAGCTCAGGGATCATTTCAGGAAGATTGGAATCAAATCGATGCTCACGGACGGGCTGAAAAAAGTGACGCAGGGAACGACTTCAATCGAAGAGCTTTACAGAGTCTGCGATTTCAGATTCGAAGAATAAGCCTGTTCTTATAAACAGGGACCTTTTTGGCGCAGCCGGGCGAACTTTCGGGCGCAAGATAGATTTTAAAGGAAACTTGTCCTGAAAATTGAGATTTCCTTTGCATTTATAATTATTGCCCGTAGTATTAAAAATACAATCATATAATTATATGCTGTAAATATATGCACAGAATTACTGCCAGAACGGAAAAAAAGCAGGATAAACAGATACATGAACTGGACCATTAAGATAAACGAAGAGGATCAATATGTTGAGGTAGTTACCAGCGGCGATGCAGACAAGGACGGAACATTGAATATGATTAAAGACATGGTGAGGGCATTAAGCCCCAGACAAATCAAAAAGATATTGATAGACCATAGTAATATTGACTCCGTCTCGGGGGAGGCACTCGACATTTATGACCGTCCGAAAGAATTTAAAAAAATAGGAGTAATTCCCGGGATAAAAGTAGCTGAAGTTGTCAAGCCAGAACACATGGAATTTTTCTATTTTGTGGAAACAATATACAGGAATAGAGGTTATCAACTCACGATTTTTCCTGATCATGCATCGGCTCTGGAATGGCTACTGGAATAATAACGTTCGGCGCATTGGCATTTGCGCAACATGCTGGTTTTTTGTCGCGAGTAGATCTACGTGACAATCCTTATATAAGACATCGGGGCACCTAAGTCTGCTGATCTGCGGGATTTTTCGCTTTAAACCGCATGCATGACAACAAAACGAAGCAAGCGGTCAACCACGAAAAAGGCGGCTTTTCGAAGTTTTTGCGGCAAAAAGTAATATTTTACAGCTTTCTCATAAAATTTCTGTAACGTATTTATGTTATTTTGGTCATTATTATAAGAAGGCTGAAATTGCATCAATATAATTGGATTTTCAGAAGAATTGTGTTTCAGTTGGAAAGCTAAACTAGTTTCGGGAGAGAAACATGAGACAAGCAGGTATTTACAGAACTATTGTTCAGGCCGCGATATTTTTTCTGCTCAATAATCTTTGCCAGGCTGAGTATGATGTTTATTGCCTGGGTGCAAGCTATACGGTCGATTCGGGATACATACAATCATTTGCCGATTCGGCGGGAATAAAGCTAAGAGCAGGTTCCAGCCTGAAAGGAAACATGAGAACACAGTCGCAATCGGACAGGCTCGAAGCGCCTTTATCCGAACTTTCCACGGGGACAACAGGTGCGCTGATAATGACCGCGCAGCGTCCGTTTAAGTTCACAGAAGCTGAGTCGCAGGCCTGCATAAAACTAAGCGGCTTACTTTTGGAAAAAAATCCGGATGCAAAGATCTTTATTCATGACTACTGGACTGTTGTCCAGCCTTACTGGTCGCTTTATTCGCAAGAGCATAGCTGGGATAATGTGCGCGCTCTGCATTTGGGAGGAATAAAGACAATCAGCCTGATGGCTCATCGACTGGAACATAAAGTTTACGATGTCCCGGTGGGGGAAGCAATTCAATTGCTAAGAGAGAAGATAGAGAAAGGTGAGCTGGAAGAATACAAAAATACCGACGAATTGATGAGTGACAGTATTCATCTAAGTGAAGTCGGCCGCTACGTTCAGGCTTGCATGTCTTTTTGCTGCGCATATAAATATGACGTCCGAAAACTTTCCGGCGAGGCTGTGAGCAGCAGAGGACACAAAATTAAATTCACTAAAAACGATGCCGAAATTATCCACGGGATAATTTACGAAACGGTGCGGAACACTCCATATTCAGGCTGGTACGAGAACGAACCTGAAAGCACAGAGGATTATTTGAAACATCTTGAGGATGGCCTTAAGAACTGGGAGTCTTTCGATAAGCTGTATCCCGCTTCAGGCACAGGGACATTTACAGGTGATAACGACATAAGATGGAACTACACTAATATTCGCTCGGCCAAAGACGGGGAAATCCTGACCGACGCTTATGTTATTATGAACAGGGATTCGTCACTTTCAGCTGCAATTCCCGGCGGCTTATCCGATTTACATTTTGCGTTGTATAATGGCGCAGAAATCGAAATCCTGATTAATGGCAAGTCAAAGGGCATATTCAAAGCGGCAAGCCAGGGTCGCTGGGCGGACTGCTATTTTAATATTCAGAATGTGAACGAATCAGGAGATGTTAAAGTCAGCTTTATCAGCAAAAATAATGACTCCAGAATTGATAATATATTCTGGACCGCTCCTGAATAAACATTTATCGATTGGCAGAAAGCCTGTATAATAAAGCTCAAATAATGAGAGACCGTTTTGTCAGGCGTTTGGTAAGGGAAAATGAGATGACCAAAAATAATCTTCTCGGAACTGCAATCGTCTTTTGCTGCTGTGCTCCTTTTTTTGTGCAAGTCCAGACAGATCCCAATAACTGGGACAAGCTGAACCTGGGCTCGATAACAATCGCAGGCGCTAAGGTTTTTTATGAGAGATCGTTCGAACCAAATCTGCCTTTCTTTGAAAAGACGTATAAGGAATTCCTCGCAGCTAAAGAAAAGCAAAACATTCTCAACTCGAGAAAGGAGCAGATATTGACTGATATAAACGCCATTCTGGGCATAAAGGAACCTCCTGCTGAAATGCAGGAAAAGTTCTGGACGGGATTCTCCGGAGCTTTTAATTCCATTCAAAACATGACTTTTTATCTTGTAAAACAGAGCACGGTAAAAGATTTCCTGCGCGCCGGGGGTCAACTGCCGAATTTTGCGTATGATAAAGCTACAGATACGGCGGCGTACAATCCTTACTTCGAAGTCTCAAGTAAAGATACACCGGACAAGCCCTTCGAGTTTGCTCTTCCAATAGAATCAGTAGTAAAGTTCGAGAACAATGTTGATATGATTTTTAAATTTTTTGGAGATATCGGCGATTTTAGTGCGGGCACTGTAATTCACGAAATAACAGAGTTCAGTATGCTCTGGTATATCAAACAAACCGATCAATATTGGCGATGGTTCAGTGACGGCTTCTCAAACGCTATTGCGTATGAATTATTAAAAAAGCATTTCGATAACAGCAGAGCAGAACAATGGTTAAAGGATTGGGATACAAGTCAGTATAAAGATCTCGAAAAAGAAATCAACCTGCGTTACTGGATGTCGGGCACGTTCGGTCTCCTGCTTCTCGATGATATACCGACTGAAAAGGGCAACGAATTCACTCTCGCACGCTATGCTTATTCTACATTCGAAGCGCACAGATTAATTGATAAATACGGAATCGATTGTGTTAAAAAAATCTTAGATGAAATCACGGCTAAGCAGTCTCGAACAGGCGATGACCTCATAGAGACGATAAAGAACGTTACCGGCGAGGATATGAATGTGCGCCTTGCGGCGTATCAGAGTTTCGACACAAGACAGGAAGCCATTGAAAAGTATGCAAAGGCTTTTAACACAGCTTCGGACAACAAGGATTACGAGGAGATGGCGTTTAACCTGTTTCGTATGCATGATCTGCGTCCTCTTTCCGATGTTGTTCCGCTTCTGGATGCGAGAAAGAAGCAGATGCAGTCGTGTCAAACTGCCTGGATTTTTTCTCGAATCCCGGCTATAAGAATGGCAGATTAGCAGCTTCGGAGGTATTTATCTTTTACGCTCTGGAGAGTCAAAAACCTCTGAAAGCCCGCGAAGTCGCAGAAGAGCTTCTCAAAGCTTTACCTGATAACGGTGCGGCTCTGACGATTGAAATGTTTGTTCATCTTGATAACAGGCAATTTGACCAGGCAAAGCAGATAGCTCAAAAAATAATCAGTCTGTCGGAAAGCAAAAACTCACGCAACTACCAAGTCGCAGAAAAGGTTCTGGCTATCGATCCCAACCAGTTACCTCCAGCTCAATTTTGAGCTGCTTCTGCAATTAGCGCGAGGGGAGCAAATGAGACAAAAGGCATAACATGAATCAGAAAACGCGACATAACAAAAGACTTTTATTGACAATCTCAGGTTCACTTGTTTTTCTTATCATGTGCGGGTGCGGCTCGAAGGCTGAATTTACTCAATACATGCACCCGGAATTGCTGTATTTGAAAGAGCAGCCTTACAGCCACCTTTATGTGGAGGTGGATTCCGTCGAAGGTGTTGAAGTTCCTGATGAGTGGCTGAATGTGCTGAAAGAATTTCTTGCAGCACGTTGCTCCAAGCCCGATGGAATTAGAATAGTAATTGATGAACCGATTGCTTACGATGATATAAAGGACATGCCGATTGGTCCTGCATCACTTTTATGCATTGACGGCCCCGATCCTAATTCAGGTCCTCAGCCTGCTTATCTACATGTCTTCTTTTATAATAAGAAAAAGATATTCAAAAAAGCTGTAAAAAATCCATTTGTCACTATGAACTGTCCTACTACAATCTTTTACAATGCAGACTATGGGTATCGGCTGGATACGTTAATTAAATTTACTCTTACTCATGAAGCAGGACATATTTTAGGGCTTTGCATAAATGAATCTCATAGTGACGGTTCGCATTGTACGAACAAAGGATGCCTGATGCGTGAAAGTGCAGGTTATTTGGAATCCTTACGGTTTCTTCTTTTCGGAGTTCCTCTAAAATCGAATTTATGTGAGGAATGTGCGAGTGACCTTGCTCACTATAAATCCCAAAGCGCTGATCCCAATCTCGCATTCGACGGGCCGTTCCTTATCCGCAGGGAAAATGGTTATTCCGTGGCAACTTTGCCATATTGTATTATGTTGATACCCCAAGCTCTCGAAAATGAATTCAGTTGCCATGACATACTTGCCTCAATAAAGGAGCAATGTCGGGACAACAAAGACAGATACGATGTTAAAGGCATATTAATATTAAAAAGCGAAGATGGCTCGAAGCCTGATATGAATTTATATAGAGACACTCTCGTCAAAGCATCCGATGATTTGGATCTCCAGGTAAGGCATTACGCTGCCGAAGAGTTAGAAAGACTTGAACAGGATCAGCGGTAGCTTTCCCGGGATTTTCAGGGGAATTTTTTGTGGAGTTATCGTGCTTTTAGCTTTTATACAAATAGAAGGTTTGTATAATACAGGTTAAATAACAACAGAAGTTATTGTTGAGCTTTGACACGGGAAATGTCAGTTAGAAGGAGTACACGATGAAACACATATTTCTTTCCATTCTGTTCGCTTCCCTGGGATTGCTTGTTGCGTTTGAAGGACTTGTCGAAGGCGCTGCGCAGTCTCAGACCAGGCGCGGCGCTTTCATGCAGGCGGGCCCGGAGGCAACACGTCCGACAGGTATCGAGATTGTACCCGAACTCGAAAAGCCCCAAAATGCGCGCAAGCTCGAAGAGAAGGACTTTGCAGGTTATATTATGGTCTATTTCAAGGACCAGACTCATTGCGGCTATCTCGCTGTCAGCCGGGATGGTTGCACCTTCACTGACATTAACGCCGGCCAGCCTGTCTTCGACGGCACGCTTCTCGCAGAACAAAAGGGAGTTCGCGATCCGTCAATCAGTCGCGGGCCTGACGGAGCTTTCTATTTGGCGATGACTGACCTGCACATCAATGCCCAACGCGCGGGTTACCGCGAGACACAGTGGCAGCGGCTTGAGGAGAAATATGGATGGGGCAACAACCGCGCACTCGTCATGATGAAATCCTGGGACATTATCCACTGGACAGTCTCCGATTTCCGAATCGATAAAGCCTTTCCTGAGCTGGCGGAACTCTGCTGCTCCTGGGCGCCCGCGATGATTTATGACGAGCAGAAGCAAAAGATGATGATCTCGTTTACCATGAAAATAGGACGCGGCGTCGACCATATCTATTGGGCCTACACCGACGACGCTTTCACCAAAATGGAGACCAAACCCGAAATACTTTTTCAGTTCCAGGAGCCGAATGGTCCCCTCGCCGACAATGTAAGAGACCGTCTGCACGTAATTGACAGTGACATCACCAAAGTGGGCAATAAGTTCCACTTGTTTTATTCATCCAAGGAAACAGGGACGCCCGGGATTGAGCATTCCGTCTCCGACAAGATCAACCAGGGATACACGCTCGACCAAAAGCGAGTGGACCCCGAGAGAGTATCCTGTGAAGCTCCGAACCTTTTCAAGCGGCTCGGGACAGACACCTATGTGCTCATGTATGACGCCTACGGTGCTGGTAACATGGGCTTCAGCGAAACAACAGATTTTGTCACCTATAAGAATATCGGTCGCTTCAACGAAGGCGTGATGAAGGGTACGAACTTCAGCCGTCCCAAGCACGGTGCAGTGACCTACCTGACGTCTGATGAGCTTAAAGCCGTCGCGGAACACTGGAACCTGGATATAAAGCCGGACTAAAGAATTTTGTCAAGTTGATTGACATTCAGGGGCTGAGAGAAAACTGGATTTTTTGCACAAAACTGCAGAATAAATGGGATTTTTGCGGGATTAAAATTACTTGACTAAGCGGCTCAACATTCATACACTTTATGGCTTGTTTTGTTTTCATTCTTGGCAGTTGGTACTCTGCTAAATGGGCTGTATTGCGGAAAACTGCGAAGGATGAAATGGTTTATAAGGAGTTATAATAGTGGAAGAAGCTATTGCAAAAGCCGGCGCCCTTATTGAAGCGATGGAGTATATCCGCAAGTTCAACGGGCGCATTGTGGTAGTGAAACTTGGAGGCAGTATCCTGGACGACCTTAAGCTCCAGAAAGAGCTGCTCACTGACATAGCATTTATGTCCACAGTCGGGATGCGCCCCATTATCGTTCACGGAGGCGGAAAAGCCATCACACGCGCGATGAACGAAGCAGGTATCGAAGCAACCTGGGTCCAGGGAAGAAGGTATACAGACGAGCGAACGCTCACAATCGCGGAACATACGCTCGTGTATAGGGTAAATACGCCAATTTGTGAGATGCTGGAAGAGTTGGGATGCGAAACAATGGCGCTGACTTCGCTGAGCAGTTGTGTGTTGTTTGCGGATCCTCTAAGGCTCGAAGGACCTGACGGTCGCAAACTCGACCTTGGCCTGGTTGGCAAAGTGACGAATGTAAACAGCCAGCTTCTTAAAAAGCTCTGTGCCGACGGAACGATTCCCGTTGTCGCGTCAGTCGCCAAAGACAAAACAGGCGGTAAGCTCAATGTCAACGCAGACAGTGCGGCAGGTAAAGTCGCGGCGGAAGTAAGAGCGGAAAAACTTGTCGTACTAAGCGATACGCATGGGATACGAAGGGATATAAGTGACCCGGAAAGCTGGATTTCCAGCCTCGACGAAACACAGATTAAGGAAATGATAGATGAAGGAATTATCACGGAAGCGATGTACCCGAAGGTCGAAGCGTGCCTGACTGCGCTCGATGCGGGAGTAAACAAAGCGCATATTATTGACGGCAGGATTCCCCATTCGTTATTGCTGGAAATTTATACCGACAAGGGTATTGGAACACAGATTATTAAACATTAAAATAAGATATACAGGATAAGACAAAAAATGACTACACAGGAAACTATAGAATTATTTAATAAATATGTTATCGCAAATTACGGTCGACTACCGCGAGTAATCGTCAAAGGCGAAGGCTGCTACCTTTACGATTCCGAGGGCAATAAGATTCTCGACATGTTCCCCGGCTGGGCGGTAAGCGCAATCGGACATTGCCACCCGAAAGTTGTAGAAGCCATACGCTATCAGGCCGGTGAGCTTTTGCACATCGATAATACTTTTTATTCCGAGCCGCAGGGCAAGCTCGCAAAACTGCTCAGCGAACGTGCGTTCGGCGGAAAAAGTTTCTTCTGCAACAGCGGCGCCGAGGCCAACGAAGCGGCACTGAAACTGGCGCGTTTGCATACTGCGCCGGAAAAATACAAATTCATCACAACCGAGGGAAGTTTTCACGGACGTACTTTCGCAACTTTGACTGCGACGGCGCAGCCAAAACATCACGAGGGCTTATTGCCGCTTTTGCCCGGCTTCGTTTACGTTCCTTACAATGATGTACCTGCGATGGAAGCGGCTTTTGACGATGAAGTTGCGGCTGTTATGGTCGAACCCATTCAGGGTGAAGGAGGAATCAATATTCCCGATGCAGATTATCTCAAGGAAATTCGCAGAATGTGCGACGAGCACGATGCGCTTTTGATTTGCGACGAAGTCACTACCGGCGTCGGCAGAACGGGAAAATGGTTTGCGTATCAGCATTTTGATGTAGAGCCTGACATTATTACGATGGCCAAGGCGCTCGGCGGCGGAGTCTCCATCGGAGCTATGATGGCAAAGGAAGAAGTCGCGGCTTCGCTTGTCCCGGGCAAACACGCTTCGACTTTTGGCGGCAACGCGCTTGTCTGTGCCGCTGCGATTGCGGTCATCGAAGCAATAGAAGAAGAAAACCTGCTCGAAAATGCAGAGCGGCTCGGCAAATATACAATCGAAAAACTCGAACAGCTTAAAGACGAACATTTTATTATCGAAAGTATCAGGGGCGTCGGGCTTATGGTTGGAATTCAACTGACAGGCCCCGGCCAGGAAATTGTAAATAAATGTCTTGAAAAAGGCCTGCGAATTAATTGCACGCAGGGAACAGTCCTGCGCCTTATGCTTCCCATGATTGTCAGCGCCGAGCAGATCGACCAGGCAATAGATATTTTGGATAGTGTTTTCAGGGAGGATGAACAATGAAAGATTTCCTTTCGATAAACGATTGTCCGACTGAATTTCTCAAAGAACTACTGCGACTGAGTGTCAGGCTTAAAAGACTGTACAGATATGGAAGTAACGAAACGTCACTTGCCGGCAAAACTCTTGCGATGCTTTTCGAGAAACCCAGCCTGCGAACCCGAATAAGCTTCCAGGTCGCGATGACAGATCTTGGCGGAAATGTTATTTATGTCAAACCCGAGGACATAGGCGGCATAGGAAAACGCGAGCCTGTTAAAGACATCTCGCGCGTATTAAGCAGATATGTTGACGGTATAATGGCACGGACGTTCGAGCATACAACTGTCACTGAGCTCGCACAGTACGCAAGTGTCCCTGTTATCAATGCGCTTACAGACTGGTCGCATCCGTGCCAGGCGATGGCGGACGTGCTTACGATAGAAGAGCATTTCGACAACACGAAGGACTTGAAAATAGCTTTTGTCGGCGACGGCAATAACGTTGCTCGCTCGCTTGCTTTCGCGTGCGCGAGATTCGGAATGAAAATGACAGTTGCGTCACCGAAAGGCTACGAACTTGATAACGAAACTATCGAGCAGGCCAATCAAATTCTGGCGGATTGCGTTGAGC
>JARRRJ010000002.1:0-17759 GCA_037380865.1 Sedimentisphaerales bacterium | reverse complement strand
CTAAGGCAGCGACAAATCTTGAATATGTCATTTGTCGATTTGCGCACCTCGCTTTTACACACGCTCGTGAAGTGTACTGCCCGGCGCTTGAAGCAAACGTCGGGCAGCCCTCCATGCGAACTTGTGTAATTATTATTATGTACCAGCAGGCCTGGCCTGACTTTTCATCATTTCCTGCTGTATCGTCATAACTGCTCTCATGATTTCCTGCAAATGCTCTTTTGGCAAAGCAGCGTGGATTGTCAAAGTTCCGTTGCTGGCCTTTCCGTCCACAACGAAGTTGCTCTTGGATTCGATATTTATTGACGGGAAAGGAACCGGTGCCGCTGAAGCCATGATGCCGGACATCATTCTGAATAGACGGAGCATGTTGACGGTTGCGAAGAAGTCGGCCTGTTCGGCGCCCGGCACGAGCGACAGGGCATTTTTAATCTCAGGTGCAATCTGTGTTGCTCGGCCCGCCTGGATTTTGTCAATCAGCTTGTGCATGGACGTTTCGGCGTCAGTGCCTATGGTGACAGCGAAAAGATCGTTGACCATTCCCCAGCGATAGTCGAAGCCGCCGCCGTACATTTTATCGAGCATCTGTGCCTGCGGCGCATTAGCCTGCGTAAATTTCATGGTCAATTTTGCCGAGTCAATTGTAACCCCTTTGTATGTCTCGACGTTTTTGCTGATATTGAAGTTTGCTTCTACTCCCATGCTTTTGTAAATGTCCAAAAAGCCTATACTCGTCATCATTTGCATGGATTCATTCATAAGCTTCTGGAATTTCTCCGGGTCTTTTACTGCAATAACGTAATTTCCTTTGAACGGAGGCGTTAAGTTGGGATCGACGGAGATGGTATAGGCAGCCGGGCCTTTGACTGTTTCGATCATACTTTCGGAAATAGATTTCAGCTTCTGAAGCTCTTGGCTTTCTGCGCTCTTGCCGCTCATCACGGAAATCAAGTCGATCTGCAGATCCATTCCCTCCTTCAATAATGGCGCGTTCAGCATAAATGCGACATTCATCATCGCGCCGTCTTCGAGATACGGAAGGAGGTTGTTTTGCCCCGAAACAGGGTTCGTCGCGAAGATCTTGGCCATTTCAGTACCGGGAACAGCGGTGACCATTTTTGTCAGATTCAGAACAGTCGGTGTCGGCTTCATTGACAGGCTCACGGATTTTGTTTCCTTGAGTATAGTCTCGATAATATTGACGTACATATTCATTATGTTCTGCATGCCCTCTTGTGACATTCCGCTATTAGCAGCAGGCATATTCTGCAGAGTTGCCTTAATACCTGCCAGTCCGCTCGATATTAGCGGCCCAAAAGCTTTGGATACCTGCTGGATATTCGCGTAAACCCAGAAAGGCTCGCTAACTGCCAGTCTTGCCTGCTCAGAACCCAAAGCGCTTCTGAGCAGCGGCGTTTTCGGTGCGGCACCGGTACCGACACTCATCATGCTCTTGTATCTGATAAGATTGTCGTATTCGTTGGCCCATGCGCATAGAGCATAGTTGCCGTACTGAGTAATCAGGATTCCCGGATTTACTCTAACGATGCCGTTGGCGTCAGGAGGGGTTCTGCCCGAGATGCCGCTAATAAACTGTTTGTAATCTGTCACAGGTGCGAGCACACCGACGAGAATGTTCGGCATTCCGGCCGGCGCGGGATCCTGACTATTTAAAACTGCTCCGAAAGCCGCGAAGCTGCCGTCCATATTCAGACCGCCCAGCTCGGGACTTCCAAGCAAATTTGTTAACTGAGCTTTGAGAAACATAGATAAGGACAAAGGAGATATCCCTGTCAGATACTGGTCCATTTGTCCCAATGAAGCGTTAAAATTATTGATGCGCACACAGAACAAAGCGTCACCGGGGATACTTTTGAGAAGCTGGTCGCTTTCGGGACTTTGCGCGTGCAGCGGCATAGTCAGAATTGTTAGTGCCAATGCCGAGACAATAAGATTCCTGAATTTTCTTGAAGTTACCATTCCTTTTACCTCCATAAAACAAATCTCAAAACAGTTCATTTAACGACTTAAAATACTCATTTATTAGAAGAACGCTCATAATTGCAGAAAAATTCATATTTTTCAAGAAAAACCGGAAAATTTCAAATTTTTCATTAGAAAACACATTCTTCTCACCTGCTACAAATCTCTTTAATTCTCTTCCTTCTTGAAACCAGACATGCCTGTACTGGAATCCCATTAATTATAAGCCCATGGGTATGAAGAAAACAGGAAAATTCCGGGATGGCAGCTAAATAAATGAGAAAAAGTTTGCCTGCTTGAATAGCCATCACATAAGTGCTTTATTATCATGCAGTTGCGACAAATTCCCTGGGCGGAGCAATCTGGACGAAAAAATTTATGCATCTCGGGATAGAGCAGGCTGGGGATTTCCTGTTTTTTTGTTGTCTTACAATCGGGCAGATTAAAGTTAAGAGGATAGCTCGAAAGGACGATAAATTTCAGCATATATGAAGGTGTTTCTGACAATCTGTCTGTATGGACAAGATATTTTTTGGGAAGATTATTATAATGAATAATATAAAACCTGAAGGCCTGAGCCGAAAAGGTTATTTTATTTTTCATATATTATTTCTGCTCCTGGTACTTAGTTCCGGCTGCGGGAATAAATTCTTCGATCCAACCCAGGTTGGCAGGTTCAGCAGCACTCCGTCGGTCAACCTGATTCTGGATACGCTCGGAGTAGCAGAAGAGCCGCCGATCGCCTGGACACAGGGAGAGGAGCCTCGGCCGATAGATACTATTGCAGTCGAGAAAGACTACACTTTCATGGCCGGTGACATTATCGGGGTATATATCTATGAGCTTCTAAGTCAGGGTGTGCCTTACGAACAGAGTTTTGTCGTCTCTGAAACCGGGAAAATCTCCATTCCGGATGTTGGAACTCTTCAGGTGAGAGGCAAGACTGAAACACAGGCCGAAGACATGATAAAACAGATCCTCACACCTAATATACTGGTGAATCCCCTTGTGAATGTCACGCTGCTTCAATCTCAGCAGCGTTCATATTCGATATTGGGAAACGGTGTGCAGTATCCTAACAGGTATCCACTAATGACAAATAATTTCAGGCTGCAGGAGGCGCTTGCATTGGCCGGAGGCGCAAGCCAGGTAAACGTGTCATTCGTATATGTCACCAGACAGGTGAAGGAAGGTGATGGTGACTCCGGAACAAGCAAAAATGACAAAACGGACTTTCGCTCAATACATTCGCCATATGATCTTAGGGAGCCTGTCACAGCAAGCTCCCTGGAGCGAAAGAAAAACACGTCTAACTTTCCCGAAAACAAAGTTGTAGTTGCATCGTCGGAAATGGTATCGGACAGGGGAACTTACAGGTATCCTGGGAATTATAACCAGTACAGAAATAATATTTCTCGCGGCTTCTCAGGCAGAAATACGTATCAGTTTTCGGATATGCAGGCTGGAAATCCGGAAGTAAAAAATCGTGTCAGTGTC
The DNA here is from genome assembly GCA_037380865.1 of Sedimentisphaerales bacterium. GTDB lineage: Bacteria > Planctomycetota > Phycisphaerae > Sedimentisphaerales > Anaerobacaceae > JAFGPS01. The sequence goes on along the minus strand of JARRRJ010000002.1, from coordinate 14,279 downwards.
GAGGAGGCACTCAAAAGAGTTACAGGTCAGCCGACAGAAACGAAGGAAGTACCAGGCAAAGAAGAAGCTCAGCCGCAGCCCGGAACACAGAAACCTTCGACGACGACCGGCGCGGAAGAAGGACAGCATATCGAGTGGATTTATCAAAACGGCACCTGGGTTCCTGTTGTAGTTGAGGCTCCGGGTGCAACAGGTGCGCCTCCGACACCGGGAGTAACTCCTTCGTCGCAGGGACAGATTGACTGGGAACTCAGGAACGGCCAGTGGGTCCCAGTCCAAAAGGGTGTGCCGGAAGCGAATGTACCTCCGACGACAATCAAAGGGGAAACAGAAACCATAGAGCAGGAATATCCATGGGAGCAGCTGGCTCCAGAGACCAGGCTCATTAAGATACCGTTAGATAAGCTTATTGCAGGTGATCCGCGTTATAATATTGTTGTAAAACCCGGCGATACAATTGTTGTCCCGCTCGATGTTGCAGGTGTGTATTATGTCATGGGCAACGTTAATCGTCCGGGTCCAGTAGAGATGGTCGGCGGAATGGTCACTTTAAAGCAGGCAATTGCAACCGCTGGTAATTTAGGACCTCTTGCATGGCCCGAGCGATGTGAGATTGTCAGGCGAGTCGGGACGAACAAGGAAGAAATCGTTCGAGTTGATCTCGAAAAAATCTTCAACGGCGAGCAGCCTGATATGTATATCAAGCCCCAGGATGTCATAAATGTCGGCACACATGCAACCGCGAGATGGCGCGCTATCCTGAGAAATGCCTTCAGGGCAACTTATGGTTTTGGTTTTGTTTATGACCGCAATTTCGCTGACAGGGACTTTTATACGAGCAGGCCTTTTGATATATTCTAATTTTGCAGAAGCCTTTATCATGCCGAGAAATCGAAAATGGTTATACCGATTAAGAGAGAGGATGCGAAGCTTTGTGTTAAAGAGCACTGGTCTGAAATCGGGCTGCAAAACTATATCAAAATAGTAATCCTGGTAAGCCTTTTCTGGCTTGTCTTCTACAGGGAGATAAACAATCTCGTATATTCGTGGATTAGTGATAAGAACTGGTCACATGGATTTTTAATTCCCTTCTTCAGTCTGTATTTCATAAATCAGCGCAAAAATGAAATCTTGAATCTCGAAATGAAGCCGAGTTATTTCGGTCTGCCGCTTCTAATCATATCTATTCTCTTCTATATCTTTAATATTGTCAGCCCGTCGGGGTGGGCGTATTTCCGCTCGCTGTCGATGTTAGCGGCGATAGGTGCTATAGTCATATTTTTGGGTGGAGTGCGTTTACTCAAAATCACATGGCTCCCGATCGCGTTTCTCATATTCGCGGTACCTTTGCCCGATAGAATTTACAGAAGTTTAACTAATCCGATGAGACAATGGGCGGCGTCAGCAGCGGCTGCTTTGCTCAATTTAGTCGGTGGAGTGGAAGCGAGCGCAAGAGGCGCGATTTTGGATATCATATACAAAGGCCATCGTCTCGAATCAGGTCTTGACGTGGCAGAAGCGTGCAGCGGCATGAGACTGCTCATGGCTTTTCTTGCTCTCGGCGTCGTAATGGCGTATCTTCATCGAAGACCTTTCTGGCAGAGAATTATTTTACTTGTCAGCACGGTGCCTATTGCGATATTCTGCAATATTGTTCGTGTGACCTGCACAGGTTTTATTTATGTTTTGATACATCCGAAATATACACAGGGTATTTACCACGATTTGCTTGGATTAGCTATGCTTCCGTTTGCATTCGGTTTATACGGTCTTCTCGCATGGTTCATGACGAGCCTGTTTGTCGAGGATGAAAAAGAGATTTGCGAAGATATTATAAGGCGAAAAAATAAAGCATGAACGAAGATATGCGACACAATATTAAGACTTATTTTCAGCCTGCTTTTCTAATATGCGCCGGAGTGCTCGCTATCGCGGGAATTGGAATGTCCGCCGGTATGGAGAGTCTTGGAGTGTATTTTAAGAAAGAACCTTTACCACTGAAAAAATCACTGGACCTTCTGGATGAGAACGGCCTGGCCCCTTATATTGTCGAGCCTCAAAATAAGCTTAAAATCACAAATGAGGAGATAGCCAAAGAACTGGGAACAGAGGATTATATCCAATGGATAGTCGAGGATACGAATGCTCCCGTCGATAGCCCGGTGCGAAAGTGCTTCTTATTTATCACATATTATCCTTCTCCCGATAAGGTTCCTCACGTGCCTGAAGAGTGCTACGCAGGCGCGGGATTTCAGAGAGTTGATAAGACAACTGTGAAATTGAATATAGATAAAACAGGCCAAACAAAGATTTCAGCACAATATCTTGTTTTCGGGGATAAGAGCAGTGAAGTATGGGCAAATCAGGAGGATTTTCCAGTTCTATATTTTTTCAGGGTAAACGGCGAATATGCGGGCAGCAGGGAGGAGGCGAGAATTGCCTTAAACAAGAACCTTTTCCGCAAATATTCGTATTTTTCAAAGATTGAGCTTGCTTTTAATCAGTCAGCAGAAGCGCCGGACAAAGAACAGACAATCAAAGCATGTGAGTCGCTCTTAAACGTGATTTTGCCTATCTTAGAAAAGGAATATTGGCCCGAATGGTAAAACAAAGTCTTATAAAATGAGGTTATTTTTATGGTCAGAAGGAGATTGAACAGAAAAGTCGCCTTTCTTGGGTCGGCTTTTTTCGTAATTATTGCCTTAACCTCGATTTTGGTGGTTTTGCAGCTCAAGCGTGATCCGCAAGAGTTCATCAAGGACGCTGAAGCGGCACATCAGAGTGCCAGGCAGGCAACAGACCAGGAAGCAAAAGACGAATACTACGAGATTGCCAAACGCAAGTACGGTAGTGCATATTCGAGGGTAAAAACCAACGAGGAAAGGAAACAAATCCTTTTTGCCATGGTGGATTTATTTCTCGAAACAAGGGATTGGCCGTATGTTCTGGATTGCTGGGACAAGATTCTTCTGATAGAACCTGATAATATTGACGCTCAGTATGGGCGTCTGAGATATTTCGAGATATTGGGTCAGAGCGGCATACCCGGCGCGTGGCAGCGTGTTCACGATTATGCTTCGCAATTCCTGACAAAAGCGCAGCAGGCGAATCTGCTCAACGATAATATGGTCAACCTGCAAATTCCCACTCTCGAACAGGGCCCGACGGAAACCAAATACCTCGGAACATACCTCTACCTTGCCAGGGGACAAGGCGCTCTCGAGCAGGCAAACATGGGATCAGTTACAAATGTCGAGGAAATGCTCAACAATGCAATGTCCGATTTCAAGCAGGCCGGGACGCTTGAGCCGAATAACATAAATGTATATTCGAATTTAGCGAGGACGATTATTGCAAAGGGGGGATTGGCCCAGTCTAAAGGAAATACCGACGAATTAGAGAAAGCCAAACAAGAGGCTCTGGCTTTTTTGGAGCAGGGAGTAACCAATTCGGATGATGATCCCGCGGCACAAATCGATCTGCTTAATTTCAAGCTCATGCTCGAAAAGGAAAACGATGACCAGCAGGTTGTCGAAGAGTCATTTAAGGATTTCGAATCCGAGTTTGCGTCACTTCAGAATAAATTCAGCTCGAACGCTGATGTTCTTGAGGCTGTATCACAATTCTATTCGCTATACTCACAATACACGAGGCTACAGGTTAGTCGTCAGAACCTTGACAAAGCAATTGACGCGGCTGCAAATGCACTCAAGCTTGATAACCAGAAGGCTTCTTATGCTATACAGTTGAGTGACCTGTACTATCGAAGATTTTCAATATATAAGAGTGAACCTGATTTGCACAAGGCAGTAGAAACAGCTGAAAATGCCTTGTCCTTGCCTGATGCTCAGAGCATGCCGGGGCCGAGAAATAGTATTAGAATAAGAAACAAATTTCTCCTGAATTCATTTCTTGCGAACTGCTATATCGAGCAGATTGTCGAGCCTGTGGCACAAATTTCAGAAAGTGAGAAAGAAAAACTGCTTAGTGACGCTCAGCAGGCTGTGCATGAGATTGAGACGATTGTCGGAACAAAAGAAGACCCCCTGGTTATCAGATGGCAGGGAATGTTAGAACTTGCAAAAGGAAACAGGCAGGAGGCTGTTGTAAAACTCAATAGTGCGTACGAACAACTGAAGGCTGTAAAGCCCGCCCAGCCGCCGTGGCCTATGGACCTCGATTTTGCCCGGCTTTCTTATACGCTTGCGAAACTTTTTATTAATACGGATGAGCTTGGCAAAGTACATGAGTTTCTTGTCAGCGCGCATTATTCGGGTATTGCCGGGATAAATCCAGAAGCGAGACTCGATTACGTAAAAGTGGTCTTACAGTTCAATCGCTTGCAGGATGCATTGCAGAACCTCGATGCGTTTGACGAAGACTACGGACCGAACCCGAGAAGCCGCAGGCTGCGTGTTCAGGCTTATTTGCTCTCGAACAAATTCGATGACGCCAAAAAAGTGCTGGATACGATGCAGGCTGATGATCCTAATACAGTCAGGCTCCACCTGGCGTTAGCTGAGTCACAGATTCGACAAATTCAAATGTCCATGGCGCAGGATGAAGTGCAAAGCGATGCAAATTCAGCAACGGCTAATGTCGACCAGCAAAAGGCCGGCGAAGAGATTAAAACTTATAATCAGCTTGCAATCAGCCTGATAGAAAAGCTTCTTCAGACAAAGCCCGAATTGGTCGCTCAGTCTTCTATTGTCAATGCTTGCAGGAATTGCATAGTGAGCAACCAGGTTCCGAAGGCGCAAGAGATAGTGAATGCATACCTGGCTCAGTTTCCCGACAATATTTCAGTCAACATATATAAACAGATTCTCTCGGAACCTGAGCCTGCCGATATTTCACCGGAGCGATACGCACAAATCGAGAACGAGGTTCTATCGGGGATTTCCGACCCGGTAAAGCGTGCGGTAAATCTTGGGATTTTCTACAGGCGAAACGGAGACGATGCCAGAGCAATCGAGCAGCTTAACATTGCACTAGGCGCTGCAAATTCCATCGAGCCGAACCAGGCAAATCCCGAGCTGGACAACGTAAAGCTGGCCGCGACTCACCTGTTTGAAATCGCACTTGCAAGCGGCAACCAGGAAATTGCTGAGAAAGTGTCAAGGGTAGTTCGTGACAAGAATCTCGATGGTTTCGGGGGACTGTTTTTCGAGGCCCGCCTGACTGCCGCAAAAAATGATCTCAAGGGAGCTTTGGCAAAAGTTGACGAATGCCTCAGGAAGCGTCCGATTTTTTCACAATTGTATGTGCTCAGGAGCAGTATTAACTCAGCTCTCGGAAATGACTATTCCTCCATGGAAGACATAAGCAAAGCGGCTTATATGAATCCTCTCGACGGCGCGATTGCCCGGAGATTTGCGATTGCTTTATACAACAGAAATGAGAATCTCGGAAGCGAAGCAACGGCCGCACAGGTGAATGAAGCCAGGGACGCGCTGGAAAAAGCCATTGCTTTGAACCAGGGTGACATGGAATTGCTTGGTTTGTATACCGAGTATATTGCTCCGACGGAGCCGCAGCGTGCTATTGCGATTCGTCAGAATATGCTCGCCGCTGTTCCCAGTCTCGATAACGCGATGTCACTCGGAACTCTTGCGATGAACGTTGCCCTGAATACAACTAATACCGATGACAAGGAAGGTTTCTTCGACATAGCAGGCTCTGCTTTCGAGCAGGCCAGGCAAATTGACCCGAACAACAGGCAGGTTCTTCTGTATTACACGCGCTACCTTCAGGCAAGAGGCAGGGATGAGCAGGCCCAGAATCTTCTCGAACAGTCACAGGATAGCTTATTGGTCGCGAACAATCTGTATCAGAACGGTGACTATGCCGGTGCGAAAAAAGTTCTCGAAAAGTTATATGACGCGAACAACACGGATACTGATGTCCTCAGAGGTCTGATGCTTGTTTCTCAAAATCTCAACGACCAGGAATCGGTTAAGAAATATTCCAATGAGCTCGTCTCAATTGACAATAACCTGAATAATCTTATTTCTCAGATAAGGGCTCTTCTTACAGTCGGGCTCACTACCGACGCACAATACAAACTGCAAAGTCTCAGGGAAAGATATCCTGATGAGCCAAGCGCCGGTCTTCTTCAGGCCTGGCTTGAGTTCAAACAGGATAATTCGCAGAAAGCTCTGGAGACAATCAATAATTTTCTCCAAAACAATACAACGAACGCGGCGGCATGGCAGCTGCGAAGTGAGATAAACACTGCTATGGCTCAATATGACATGGCAATAACTGACCTTCAAACAAGTAAAACGCTCTCGAATGATCCTACACTCGGAATCAAGCTGGCAAAAGTTTATATTCAGGTAGGCAGATTCGACGATGCTCTTGGCGAGCTGAAGGATGTTCTGAGCAAGCCGAATCCCCCGATGGAAGCGAGATTATTGCTCGAAAGTGTGTATATCCGGCTCAACAGAAAAACAGCGCTGGTGAATTTTTACGATAATCTGCTTGAGAAGTATCCAGATAATCTCCTCTGGCTCAATAACGCTGCCGATTATGCTCTGGCAATAGAAGATTACGAGAGAGCGGAAAAACTCTACAAGAAAGCCTGCGATATTTTGCTTGCGAATTACAGCGGCTCCGAGCAGGGAAAAGAAATCGATGACGAATCGTATGTCACTGCCTTTGACGGCTATCTACAGGCGCTTCTCGATGGTACAGGAGATCCCGACAGGGACAACTGGCATCCTGAGAAATCGGAATTAATCGTAAAAGAGGCGCAGAAGTACGTAGAGAGCAGCTTTGCACCGATGGCTTACGTAAGAATGGCCCAGGCATTGTTAAAGCTTCATGATGAGGACAAGGCAGTTGAATATTGCCATTTAGCTCTTGAAAAAATTAGAACAAATGAAAAATATGCTTCCCAGGTAATGATTAACATCTACCCGATGCTCGGCCTCGATGCAATTACCGAGTTCTGTACTCAAACGCTCCAAAAAAATCCCGATTCGCTCCCTGCCAATTACGTAATGTATTATTTAATGAGAATAAATAACGACTATGATAAATCCACCGATTATATCGATAAATGTATCAAGCTGACGGACAAGGAAAGCCCGATAAGAACGGATTATATTTTGAAAAAGGCTGAGATGCTCCTTTACGCGTATGCATATACTTCTAATAACAAATATATTAACATGGCGATCAACGATTACGAAAGTCTCCTCTCTGAAATGCCGAATAATATCAAGGTGCTCAATAACCTGGCGTACATGCTTGCCGAGAGCAACCAGAGGCTTTCCGATGCTCTCGAATATTCGAAGCGTGCACAGAAGTTGAAGCCGAACGACCCGGGTTTTCTGGATACCTATGCTTTTGTGCTGCTCAAAAGTGGAAATGACACAGAAGCGGAAAAAACTATCGACGAGGCGCTCAGACAGTATACCGAGCAGGGACAGATGGAAGTACCCGGCGAAGTATATGAGCACAAGGGAATGATTAAAGAGAAAGTCGGGAAAAAAGAAGAAGCGCTCACTGCGTACAAAAGGGCGCTGGAACTCGGCTCGAAATATTTTACACAAAAAACAAAAGACAGGATAAACCAGTCAATTGAGCGTGTATCGCTTTAACAACGGAGATAATAATGACAAATAGAAATCCAGTAGCTTCTAACAGATATTCAGTTCCGGCAGGTTTGAAGTCACCTGACTCTGCTGCGCTGACTGTCAGGGAGGTTCTGGGAATTCTGCGTCGTCATTTATTCCTGATATTTTTCATGACGGTAGTTGGCTTTGCAGCAGGCCTTGGAGTTTGGCAGGTTCTGCAGAAGCGATACCCGAAATACACCGCGACTACATATATTAAAGTTCTTTCACCGACTCCATCCGACCCGTGGGTCATAGGAGGCGCACTGCCGCAGAAAGATATTCTCTACGCCCATAGACGCTCTATCGCAAATCTCATCATGCAGCAGAGTACGCTGGAGTACCTTTTGAGCAACGATACTGTAAGACAGACAAAGTGGTACGGGAAAAAGGATGGAAATGATATCAAGTTGCTAAGGTCCCTGAAGAAATCCTTAGTTGCTTTTCCGCAGAGGGACAGTGATTTTGTCGAGCTTTCAATGACTACCGGTGACGCACGGGAAGCGGCGACTATAGTCAATAAAATGGTGGACCTGTTTTTATACCAGCAGAATGCAACCGAAAAAGGAGAGGTCACAGCTAAGCTATCTCAGCTCAACGATCAAAGAAAATCCATACAGAGAGATCTGGACGACGCCAACAAAGGGCTCGAGGACATAAGGAACAAGTACGGCATTTTGGATATCGAGATTCCCGAGACACAAAACTTTCGTCATACAATCACAGAGATTTTGCAGCAGCTGGAGCTCGAACAAATCAAACTTGATGTAAGCCTGGAACAGCTCAGAGCGGATATACAGAATCTTCAGAAGCTTGCGGAAGGTCCTTTAAATGACCAGATTGAAAATATGATAGAGCAGGACCCTCTTATGATTTCTCTTAACAGGCAGTTGTCCGATCAGCAGGCACAACTTACCGGCCTGCGAACAAGATTCGGAGAAAACCACAGAGATGTTATCCATTTGAGGGAGATGATAAATCAGACTATTAAGCAGCGCGACCAGCGAAAACTTGAAATCGCAAATCAGACTCGCCAGGCGAATCTTGAAAATGCTCAGGACGCTTTGTACGCGCTGCAGGAAAGAGCAGACAAACTCTCTGAGCTTAAAACCGAAGCACAGGAAAAGAAGACCAAACTTGATAACGCTCGTATCGAATATGATAAGCAGCTCCAGGTTCGCGATGAAAGACTCGATATGCTTAAGAAAATCGATGAGCAGATCGAGAAAGTGACATCGTTGCTTAACGACCCGGAAATACCTAAGATTCAGGCAGTCGGTCCCGCTCCGGCTCCACTCGAAATGATATTCACACGCCAGTGGTTTATGTGGCTTCCCACGGGCACGATGCTGGGCTTTTTGCTCGGTATAGCACTTGCATTTATGCGTGAGCTTGGTAACGATCAAATAACTACTCCGAGCGAAATCTCAAGATTCCTGAGAATTCCTCTTCTTGCAGTCATTCCGGATGCTTCGGAAGAAAAGCTTGCTCGCGGCATTGAACTTCGACAGATTGTCAGGCAGGCTCCCTATTCGATGATAAGCGAGTCCTACCGACGACTGAGAGCGAACCTCATGCTTTCGGCACCGGTCGAATCATTGAAGACTATCCTCGTCACAAGCGGCATGGCGGGCGAGGGAAAGACTTCAACTGCGGTAAACCTTGCGACGACATTTGTAGCTTCTGGTAAGAGAGTATTACTCATAGACGGTAATTTCAGAAATCCGAACCTTCAGTCATTATTCCCCAAGGTCGAAGGAAATTCTCTTGAGAGCCTGGAAGCTCAGCATTTCAATTACGGTCTGAGCAGTATCCTGATGCGGCAATGTAAGCCTGAGAACGCAATAAGGTCGAGCGGCATCGAGGGACTCGACATAATCGATTGCGGCCCATTGCCTGCAAATCCCGCGGACCTGCTCGGAAGCACAAGAATGGTAGAGCTTCTCAAAGAACTTCGCAGAAGTTATGACCATATCGTAATCGACAGTGCTCCGGCCCTTCTGGTGAGCGATTCAACTGTTCTGGCTTCCCTCGTGGACGCTGTTGTCATGGTCTTTTGCTCTGACGATACCAACACAGGAGCCGCACAGAGAACTATCCACGAAATGAAGGGTGCAAACTCACGTCTTGTAGGTTGTGTCCTCTTCGCCGCAAGAGCAAGAACAGGTGGCTATTTCAAAGAACAGTATAAATCATACCGAAAGTATCGAAAGAAGCAGCACGCGGCATTCGGTGTATAACGTTCTTTCTGGCTGTCTCGGGATAGCAGATAATTACTGTCCGGCCAATGCTGCTACTTCTGACGCGTTCAATGCATTCTTGTAGATTCGAAAGTCATCCACACGTCCATTGAGATAAGGATCAGGCCATTGAGACTTGCCGATGTAGTTTTGTGTGGTGACACCAAGTGAGTCTGGCGTAAGAGTCATGTTATTATTACGGCCGACTTCAATTCCGTCTACATAAAGGATACCCGTACCAGCTTGAAATGTCACTGCTGCATGGGTCCATACACCTGACGGAAGCGCGGTATAGCCATAGATTTTCTGTTCCCCGGTAGTACCATCAGCGGTAATGGCAAAGAGCACTTTGTTCGAACCACTACACTGCGGAGTTAGATACATGCTTATTGTAGTACCGCTTCCAAAGTCAAACACTCGGGACCATGTAGTGATAGTATTAAGGTTCACCCATGTTGAGATTGTATCATCGGTCAATCCGTCGACGACACCGACAGGCAGCCTTATATAGTCATTATCGCCATCCAAATCCACAGCGTTGTCAATCTTGCCGGATATCCATCGAGCGCCGCCAATGAGCGTACCAGACCAGCCGTTGCCTGTCGAATCGGAAGCTATAGAGCCACGTTTTTCGTCGAACTTAAGGTGGGCATGCATCGCGGCCGGCGCCGTGCTGAAGGACCAGATTTGACCCGGGCCGACACTGGAATAAGCTATCTCATCTACACACCAGTAATAAGTCATATCGGAACAAAGTGTAGCAGGCGCAAAACTCGATACAGGAACAGTCCCCTGATATTCCGGCGATGCCGGCGTTGCAGTTGCCACCGAGTTGGAATCCGTCCCCAAATAGATTGCATGGCTCGTCGCGCCGTCACCGGGTGTCCATGCCAGCGTGACATTTGGGGAAAGCTCCGTCGCGCCGTCTACGGGAACAGGATTACTTGCGGAACCAACGACGACGTCTTTATCAAGGACTACAGTGGTAATCGATGAGACCGGTACAGTAAGCTGAGAATCGTGAAGGCAGCCGAGAGACTCGAAGTGATTGGCTCCTGTGCTTTGGTAGATGTGCGAGTAATCCCAGGCAAAGGAGCCAGCATTCAATGTCACTATGGCGGGAGATTCAGTACTGCGATTGATTATCACAGCAACCAGTCGGTTATTGTCAGGTGAAATGAAAGCCGATGTCAGGAGGTCGTAATTGCTGCCCTCGGTCGTTACTCGCTTAAATCCTGGCTCTATGAAATAGGAGTAATGCTTCATCGACCAATAAGACGGATTAAGCCAGTAACCTTTCGGATTTGTCCACTCACCTGAATCCCAGGGAAATTCAATTTCAACCAATCCAATTTCACCCGGCCAGATCAAACTCCAGTGGTTGTATCCGCTGACCTCTTCGACTACCAAGGAATTGTGAATCAAATTCGCACAATCGATCATGTCATAAAAACGACCGTATTCGGTCATGAATCTCGGCTTGCCAGGAAATAAACTGTTTGTCGTGTTGAATATAGTATTAAAAGCAGGATTGTATCCGTCCGCACTCTCGTCCGTGCTGCCGCCGTAAAGATGGTGACCGATACCATAAAAGCTATCGGAATTCATTTCTGCCATGTAATCTTTCAATGCACCTGCATTGCCGTAAAGCCCAACATTTTCAGGTCCAAGTATTTTGGGTGGCGAAACCATTCCAGCTTCCAATCTCTGGAAAACTGCATCGAGAGCAAGAGCAAAGCTCGCATAATCCTGTCCGTTCCAGGTTTCTTCACTCGGATTGAATCGGCACGAATCATAATCTGCGGTCCAGTCCGGTTCATTCTGGATACCGATCCAGGTAGGAGTGATACCATGTGCAATATAGTCCTGCATCGAGTCGTACCAGTAGTCTGCAAAACCCGCATAGTCGTAAGCGCCGTCTATTTGGATCAGCGTACCGCCATTGCCAACTTCACCATTGCTCTTGAGGTACGCCGGCGGCGACCATGAACTTATCATAATAGGTACGGAATGACCCAATCTTTGATTAGCCGCATCGACAATTTCATAGGTAGAAGTATCCTGACTATCGACACCGCGCCACCAGTTGCCAATGCGCAGCATCGAGAGATTCAGCCCGCTGAAAGCATAGTCAAAAATTTCCTGTTTGTAGGGATGTGCGGTAAACCATCCGTTATAAAAACATATCGCTCCGCCCAGGCCTTCGATGGTCTGGTGGATCTCGGAGGCCTGTATCTCAACCTGCTCGAGCGCCGTTCCCGGGGTAAATTCACGCGGCTGGCCGCCTTCGAAGAGCCAGGCGACCTCGTTCGCAGAAAAGGCAACATCGTAAATTCGAAACTCGTCGAACTGGCTATCGAGATAGGGATCATTCCATTGCGACCGGCCGATCCAATTCTGTATAGTATGACCCAAATCACACGGATCCCATGTTATTGAATTATTATGTCCGACCGGCGCACCGTTGACATAGAGAGTGCCTCTATTTCCTCGAAGCGTGACGGTGACATGCGTCCAGACGCCTGTCGACAACGGACCCTGGTTTGAATTGATGTTCTGCTCTAAATCGTCTTTTTTTATCCCGAAACGAAGCGCATTGCCCCAGTAAGTCGGTGTCATGAACATATTTTTTCCCGTTCCTGAACCAAAGTCAAAAATGCGCGCCCAGCTATCGACACTATTGAGCCTGACCCAGGCTCCAATCGTGCAATCAGTCAGGGAACTCACAAGTCCGTCGGACAGTTCCACATATTGACTCGATGACTTGGAAAGCGTTAAGGTTCCGTCAGCCAGCATCCCTCCGTTAATTACCCATCCGTGAGCTGTGCCAAGTGAATCATGGACCCGGCTGCCGCCTTGTTCACTGAAACTATAGAGATGGACCGGATCCGGAAGTATTTCTATAATCACATTCTCGTCGGGTTCGATATTGAACTGCCACCAGTCTACGTTGAACAGGTTGCTCTCCTGCTCACCCTTGAATTTCAAATAAAGATCATGTACACCCGATGCTCCGTATACAGAACAATAGGTCGTCGTCCATATTTGAGCATCGCCGGTATTTGGAACAAAGCACGTTCCGATTACAGTTCCATCCAGACTATCCAGATGCAGTTCTATGCTTCCGCTAAAATGCGTACTTGCGACACGGGCACCGAAGCTGTTCGCATCGCTGCCGAAATCGATGCCGCGGACTTCTATCCAATCACCATTTTCAATAGAGGTGAATCGCTCGTCGGATTTATCGGCTGGATGGTCCCATCGGGATTGTACTCCATCCTGTCGAGGCAGATATTCCGATGCTCTGTAGTCGAGACTCCGTCGATCATCGCCTGATAGCGGTTATGGTATACACAATACCATTGCCCCTGATAGGTAAAAAACGAATGGTGATTGTTATTTCCATAGTTATCAGGCGGCGGCCCAAGCGCTACGCCCTGATACACAAATGGGCCGGTCGGGCTGGAACTGGTCATATAAGCGATTTGAGAGCCGGGCGTCGGCGTTGGATAGCTATAGCTATTGTCATAATTATCAGCATAGGAATAATAATAGACGCCGTTATATTTGTGCACATGCGATGCTTCGAAAAAATCCGGGAAGTTGATTGGATTAGCTGGACCTATAGCATCAAACATGTTTGTATTTAGCAATACATAACGGGCTTGATTGGCCCCGCCTCCACCAAAATAGAGATATGGCTGGCCGTTATCATCGACGAACACGCTGGGATCGAATAACCATTCACTGTCTGCTCCCGGGGTACCTCCGGATAGGGTTGAACGTTTTACTACCAGACCATCCTTTGGAACTGTAAATGGTCCCGTCGGGGAAGTACTCGTCACGACGCCAATACCCCAGTATGGATCTCCAAAATAAAGGTATAGCTGGTTATGGTTTTGAACAATACACGGAGCCCACGCTGTCCCTATCCATGAAACGTCATCTGCATCAAAAACCACTCCATGGTCCGTCCAGTTCTTCAGGTCATCCGTCGAGAAACAAACGATGGAATTCGTTATATAACCACTGTTTTCAAGGTTCTCTTCATCATTGGTACAATAAACGTATAGCCGTCCATTCCATTCAATAGCAGTGGGATCTGCAGCATAGTGCTGCGACATAATGGGATAATCTGCCCGTACCAGGGGAGTGTATGGACAGGAGATGATTGCGATCATTATAATTAGTAAGCTCATATGTGGATTTTTCATTTCAACTCCTCTCGGCGAAAAATCCGTGCGCCCTGACAATCTCCTGCCTGTTCTACAACGAAAGCTCCTATGGAAATAACATCCAGAACCTCGTTACTGGTTATGCAATGGCTTCCTGCAGGTTTTTCTTGTTTTCTAAACAAAGCATAATTTTAGATGCACATAAATTAGTTTACCATATTTACCTTAAACATCCAAGGGAT
>JARRRJ010000001.1:0-17790 GCA_037380865.1 Sedimentisphaerales bacterium | reverse complement strand
ATAGAAACGACCTTGTATTTTGCCTGAATTCACAGAACGTAGAATTGATATGGTTTGGCTCGTATAAAGCTAAAACGGGTTCGAGCCATGGCCCGGGCGCTCGCGCAACTCCTTACATAGACGATGACCGTGTTTATACCTTCGGTCGGGGCGGCGACCTTGTATGCTGGTCGCTGGAAAATGGCAATCTCCTCTGGCGCCAGAATGTCCAGGATGAAGGAGGAAAAGCGCCTGCGTGGGGACATTCTTCCTCACCGCTTGTGTATCAGGACAAGATAATTGTCCAGGGAGGAGGTGACGCACTCGTCATAGCTTATGACAAAATAACAGGACAGATAATTTGGAAGTCCCTGCAGGGTGATGCAGGCTACGCCGCTATTACCTGCATGAACATGGAAGATTTGACGAGACTTCTGGTATTTCACGGTAAAGGACTTTCCTGCATAGACCCAGATGATGGCACGGAATTGTGGTCTGTCGAATGGCAGACTGACTACGACGTAAATGCGACAACTCCCGCGGTTTCCGGCCAGGTTATCTTCATTACGTCAGGCTACAACACAGGCTGTATGGCTCTTAAGGTCAATCAAACAGATATCGAGACGCTCTGGAAGAGCAAGGTTATTGCGTCACAACATTCGGACCCGATCATTATCGATGGCTATATCTATGGTTATTCAGGCCAGAGTCAGCAAAATAGAGGCTATTTCAAGTGTGTCGAGCTTAAAACTGGCAGGGAAATGTGGAGTACTGATAAAATCGGCTGGGGCACAACTCTTTATGTCGATGAAAATCTTCTCTGCCTGGACATTAAAGGCAACTTGTTCCTCGTCGAGCCTGATCCTGATGAGTTCAAGTTAGTATCTGAACTGAGAAATGCTCTCGGAGAAGTTGGTTCTCCCGCATGGACAATACCTGTAATAGCAAACGGGAAGCTCTATCTTCGATACCTGCAGCGTCTGATCTGTTATGAAATTGTGCCATAAAGTGCGTAGTGGCCCTCCGATTCGAGATTGACAAAAGGACAATGCCAATTTTTAATAGGCTGAACTATTCGTCTTGAAAAACGAATTATATAGAAATATGAATTTAAAAATGAGACATTCTTTTCTTAGATGCTTTGCATCTGGCATTTTGTCAGTATTCGGCGCCAGACGCATTAGGCATACTACAGACGATTTGCAGAAGGTCGAATATAGGTCCAGCACGCAACGTCTCGGTGTCAGTTTCAGCGAGAAAGTCCGTGACGTTTTCAGATTTCGCTGGATCAGGAAAAAGTAGGATTATTGTATTTTGTTTGTCCTTTCCCACTTGAGCGGAACGGTATAACGAAGACAAACGGCAGAATTTCAGTTGTTTTATCGGTAATAGCGGCATATTCTAACAAGAACATTGCGAATTTACGGCTGTTCGAAAAAAAGGTTTTTTGAGACATTTCGACCTTTAAAAAGGGGATTTTACTTAGCAAAAAGGGAAAGTCAAGCCGCCTTTTTGCCGATAAAATTAAGGCTGTTAAAAATTTTGGCTGGACGATGAACATCTGACCCTAATAGTACATATTACATTATGTGTCGAAAGGCTTCAGGGAGTGAAGTAACATTGTTTGAGTCTTATCAGAAAAGTTGAGTATGTTTGACAAATGGACGCTTTTTATGATAAAATAGTACTATGAAGATGGATGATTTTCATACAACAATCAGAGTTATTTAAATTATATTTCAGGAAGAAAAATGTTTGAACGTTTTACAGATCGAGCAAGAAAAGTGATGGCGCTGGCAAACCAGGAAGCACAGCGATTCAACCATGAGTATATCGGCACCGAGCATATCCTTCTGGGTCTTGTTAAGGAAGGCAGCGGCGTGGGTGCTACTGTCCTAAAGAACCTGGACGTCGATATCAAGAAGCTCAGGCTTGAAATTGAAAAGCACGTCAAGAGCGGCCCGGACATGGTTACAATGGGTAAGCTTCCCCAGACACCGCGCGCAAAGAAGGTTATAGAATACGCAATCGAGGAAGCAAGGGCGCTGAATCATAATTACGTTGGCACAGAGCACATTCTGCTGGGTATTCTTCGCGAGAGCGAAGGTATTGCAGCCCAGGTCCTGATGCACATAGGCTTAAAGCTTGAAGATGTGCGGCAGGAAGTTCTCAATCTCCTCGGAGCAGGCGTCGATGACGGCCCGGCGGAGCTTGGGATGAAAATGGGTCCGTCAATGGCTCGAAAAACAAAGAGCAAAACACCTGCTCTGGATAGTTTCGGAAGAGACCTTACACAGTTGGCAATGGACGGCGAACTGGACCCTGTAATAGGCAGAAAGAACGAAATCGAGCGTCTGGTACAGATACTGTGCCGTCGGACGAAAAACAATCCTGTTCTGCTGGGTGAAGCTGGTGTGGGAAAAACTGCAATCGTGGAAGGCCTGAGCCAGCAGATAATCAACAAGCAGGTTCCTGAACTTCTGAAAGATAAGCGAATCGTAGTTCTTGACCTTGCTATGATGGTTGCGGGCACAAAATATCGCGGCCAGTTCGAAGAGCGAATCAAAGCAGTCATAAACGAAGTCAGGAGAGCCAAAAATGTCGTTCTGTTCATCGATGAGCTTCACACTCTCGTTGGCGCAGGCGGCGCGGAAGGCGCTATCGATGCTTCTAATGTACTAAAACCAGCGCTTGCGAGAGGCGAAGTACAGTGTATAGGCGCTACAACTCTGGACGAGTACCGCAAGCACATTGAAAAAGATGGTGCTCTTGAGCGGCGTTTCCAAACTATAATTGTTGAGCCCCCGTCAAAGGATGAGACTCTTGAAATCCTCAGAGGTCTTCAGGACCGTTATGAAGCCCATCACAGGGTACGTTTTACCGATGAGGCATTGTTCCAGGCTGTAGAACTTTCAACAAGGTACATAACAGGCAGATGCCTGCCTGATAAGGCGATTGACGTAATCGATGAAGCGGGTGCACGAGTCAGGTTGAAGAATATGACGCCTCCGCCAGACTTGACTGAAATCGAAGAACGAATCGAGCGGCTTCAGAGAGAAAAGGACGAAGCTGTCAGGAGTGCAGACTATGAACGTGCCGCTTCCCTGCGAGACGAGGCACAGCAGCTTCTGGATGAGAAAACTCAGCTCCATAAACAATGGTATGAGGACAACAAAGAAGCAACAGGCGTAGTCGATAATGAAATTATTGCTGAAGTCGTTAGCAATATGACAGGCGTACCGCTGACAAGGCTGGAAAAGAAGGAAACCCAAAGGTTACTGGAACTCGAATCTGAACTTCACAAAACAGTCGTCTCTCAGGATGAGGCAATAAATATCGTAGCGAAAGCGGTCAGACGAAGCAGAAGCGGCTTGAAAGATCCGAACCGACCGATGGGATGCTTTATATTCCTCGGGCCCAGCGGCGTTGGAAAAACGCTGCTCGCGCAAGCTTTGGCAGAGTTTATGTTCAGCGACAGAAATTCGCTTATCCGTCTGGACATGAGCGAATTCATGGAAAAACACAATGTGAGCAGGCTCGTAGGCGCACCTCCGGGATATGTTGGTTACGAAGAAGGCGGCCAGCTAACCGAGAGAATCAGACGCAGACCATATTCTGTCCTGCTTCTGGATGAAATAGAAAAAGCCCATCCCGACGTTTATAACATGCTTCTGCAGATTATGGACGAAGGACGCTTGACAGACAGTTTCGGACGAAGCATAGACTTCAAGAACGTCATCCTGATTATGACCAGCAATATAGGTGCAGATTTAATCAGGAACAGCAGCGGCTTTGGCTTCGGCAAGAAAACTCCCGAAGCAGACTATGAGAAGATGAAAGAAGTTCTCCAGAAAGAAGTGGAACACCACTTCAGACCTGAGTTCCTTAACCGCGTCGATGATACGATTGTCTTCAAGGCTCTGACGAGGGAACACCTGCAGGTTATCGTAGACTACGAGCTTGCTAAAGTTTTCAAACGTCTAATCGATCACGGTCTGAGACTTGAGCTTTCGGAACAGGCCAAGGAATTCCTTATCGACAAAGGCTATAATCCAGAGTTCGGTGCAAGACCTCTGCGAAGAGCAATTGAACACTATATCGAGGATCCGCTTTCGGAGTCCGTATTGGCTGGTAAGTTCCGCGGCAAGAATCTCATCAAAATCGATGTCCAGGACGAAGAGCACCTGAAACTTGAAGGTTTTGAAGTAAAAGAGCCAAAGGCAAAGGAGCCAGCAGCAACCGCAAAGCAGGAATAATCTCTTCTCAAAGAGTTGAGTGACGGATACAGCTTGATTATCGTATTTTCAATAATTAGCCTGTATCCGTTTTATTTTAAATGTCCCGTTACGTCGCAATTCTCACCGAAGCAAGTAACTCGATGCCTCTATCAATTCCAAAATCCAAAGCTTGATCCCTTCGCTCTTTCAGAATGGCAAGCAGTCCAGAAATTTCAATATTCTCGGCATATATAAATTTTGTCCCCAGATGTTATACCAGGCAGCCCAGGCGTAAAGGATGATGACAGTGACAAAAATATAAACAGCCCAGCGACGAAGATAAACTGTGAGCGAAACTATAACTGCAAACTGGCATATTTTTCCGATTATTGGACCGAAGACAGGACCAAGAAAAGCCGCAAGAAACCGAATTGCAGGATGCCCTTCAGCTTCCGGGCCTTCGATAAGCATAAAATGAATCGTCGAGAACATGTCCGCCGCTGCCGTGAGCATAGTCAGAACAAGCGGCAACCAATATTGCCTGGGATATCCCTGCCAGTTAGTGTGAAAACGTTCGACGATGCCATTAATGACTTTAACCCGATCCATTGATCATATACTTATCCATTTGCAGACACAACAGAAGCCGCAAATAACTGGGGAATGTCACTTCGTCTCCATCCTGTAGGCTTTGTTGCAGTTTGGGCAGTTATAAACATGTCCCGAGTCGCCTTGTACAGGTCCGACCAGATGAGTCAGCAAGCCCTGGTCTTTGAAGCAGTTTGGGCAGAAGGGAACTTCGTCGCTATAGCAGAAATACATTTTCTTGTTAAATTCTGTGTTTTCCTGCAGCTTGATTTTTTCTTTCAGTTCCTGGTTTTCCTTCTTCAGCCTGAAGATTGTCGCCTGAAGATCAAGTACATGTTCCTTTAGCTGCATCGATGTTCCCTGCAGCTCGATAGTAGCTCCCGTTGTTGATTCGTGAGTTAAAGATGACATTTTCCATTCTCCAACTATTTACTTCCGAACTTTCTCGCGTCGCATCGGGCCGCAAATAGAAGCCATGTTTCCTGCCAAGCCGTTAGCGATTCAAGTATATCCTTTACTCTCATTGTCCCGTTTTTTCAGGCACAATGTAAATTTCATGGAAAAATATCTTTAAATTCCTAAGGAACAATTTTATTAAACAAGACCTCTAAAATACTCCCTATATTTCTACAGCCAAAGAATAGATTTGTCAACACAAAAATAACTTGAGAATCGTGCAGCTAATCAGATGTTTTTTCAGCGTCTAAGGAATTCTTGCACGGCTTGCGCGGTTGAGATGTTGAAAACGGGCGTTTTCCTGCTGATCCGCTTCATCAGACCCGTAAGGACTCTTCCCGGGCCTATCTCGTAGAATTGCTCGACCCCTTCATCCAATAAGCGTTCCATGCATTTTTGCCACAAGATAGGGCTTGTTAACTGTTTTACAAGTCCCTCTGAGATTTCTTTGGCGCTTCTATAGTACTGAGCATTGATGTTGGCGATAGTCTTGGGGTTGGAAGGATTCTCAATTGTGCATTTTGACAACGCATCCTTAAGTGCTTCGGCGGCGCTGGACATCATGGAAGTATGAAAAGCACCTGCGACATCCAGACGGACGGCTTTGATTGCGCCATGCTTTATAGCCAAATCTTTGGCTCTCTTACACGCCGCTTTCGTGCCGCTCAGGACAATTTGACCAGGGCAGTTGAAATTCACAGGCTCGAGGAGAGGTATCTCCCCGGGTTCATCGCTTTCCTCGTTTTCCGCGTTCCCTTCTAGAACCTCCTCGCAGAGCAGCCTGACCTTTTCTTCATCCAGGCCGATTATACTGACCATCTCACCGCCATTAGCGTCAGCAGCTTCCTGCATTGCCTGGCCGCGCTTTTGAACCAGGCCAAGACCTTCTTCGAAACTGAAAACACCTGCTGCGTAAAGTGCTGTATATTCACCGAGGCTCAGGCCGGCCGTGATATCAGGCTGAATCGCATCCGTCGACGACTCAGTTCTCAAGACTTCCAGAAAAGCAACTGAAGTTGTAAAAATTGCGGGCTGTGACACTGCGGTGCTGTTAAGCTCTTCCGCAGGACCTTCGAAACACAGTTTATTTATCTCGAAGCCCAGAATTTCATTCGCTCTGTCATAAATCTGTTTCGCTGTGGCAAAAGCGTGATATATATCCGCTCCCATGCCAATCGCCTGTGCCCCCTGTCCAGGAAATAGAAATGCCATTTTCATAAGTCACTAACTTCATGTCCCCCATAAGTTCTGAAACTTTTTCAAGCCATCAAAATTCAATTACATTCGCACCCCATGTTAGTCCTGCGCCGAAAGCGACAAGAATAATGAGGTCTCCTCTTTTGATTTTTCCTTCCCTAACACATTCGTCGAAGGCAATGGGAACCGAAGCGGCGGATGTGTTGCCGTATTCACTTATATTAATAAAGACTTTCTCACCTGGAATTTTCAGACGCTTGACTGCAGATTCGATAATTCTGGCGTTCATCTGGTGAGATATGAGCATTTTTATATCGTCCATAGTCAGCCCGCAATGATCGAGACAATGGTTCACAGTCTCGACAATCCTGCGTATAGCCTGCTGATACACTTCCCTTCCTTTAATCTCCATATAGATTCTTTTCGGGTCCTCAAGCTTTTTGAAAGAAGGATACCTCGAGCCGTAAGCCTGGCAATTCAGCGCTTCCCAGCTATTTGCATCCGAGTGCAGTGTACTGTAGATAATTCCCCTGCGATCTTCGCTCGTGCTTTCAAGTACGATGGCACCGGCGCCGTCTCCGAAAAGGATGCAGCTTGCTCTGTCGGTCCAGTCGGTAATTTTTGTCAGAGTCTCTGCGCCTATGACGAGAGCATTTTTATAGCGTCCACTCTCGAGAAACTGCTGGACAAACGAGAGACTATAGACAAATCCGCTGCAGGCAGCTGCTATGTCGCAACACCATGCGTTCGTTGCCTGCAAAGCCAACTGTACAAAACCCGCGGTCGACGGAAAAACCATTTCAGGCGTAATAGTTGCCACTATTATAAGCTCCAGGTCCTTCGGATCGAGGTTTGCCTGTGCCAGCGCTTTCTTTGCCGCTTCTGTCGCAAGGAAGGCGGTGCTCTCATCATCGCGAGTGATATGACGCACTTTTATCCCCGTTCGTGTAGTTATCCATTCGTCGGAAGTGTCCATCCTCTGTGCTAACTCGTTGTTTGTTAGCGTCGTTTCCGGAACGAACGAGCCGTAGCCGGTAATTATTGCATGATAAGGGGGTGTAGAAGGATTAACGGGATTATTCATCAGTGGTCCTTACAGCGGTTCCCTGAGTCTGACTGCTTTGCACTGAACTGCGATTGGGACTGTCCGAGAGATACTCGACTATCTTGTCGTTGATTCTTTCCGTATAGAACCTCTTGGATGCCATAATCGCATTCTTTATTGTCCTGCTCTGACTTGAACCATGGCAAATGATAGCAGTTCCGTTCAGGCCCAATAAAAGCGCGCCGCCATACTCATTATAGTCATATTTTTGATAAATTCGTTTCATGACCGGCTTGAACTTCATCGCCAGCCTTATTTTTTCCTCCATAAGCTCATGCTTTATGGCCTTGAATAGACCTTCGACCAGCCCTTCGGTGAGCTTGAGGATTACATTTCCGACAAATCCCTCGCAAATAACGACATCGCAGGTTCCCTGGAAAATATCTCTGCCTTCGATATTTCCAATGAAATTCATTTTCTTGTCTGCTTTAATCAAATCGCGTGTCTTCTTGACGAGTTCGTTGCCTTTGGCCTCTTCCTCCCCTATGCTCATAATTCCCACTCTCGGATTTTGTATTCCGAAAAGATGTTTGGAGTAAATACCTGCCATGACGCCGTATTGATAGAGGTGCATAGGTTTGCAGGCTATATTTGCGCCGACGTCACAAATAGTTACCGGACCTCCCGGTGTCGGAAAAACTACGGCAATTCCCGGCCGCACAACACCCGGCAGGGTTCTTATCCTCATCTGGAAAGCAGCAACACAGGCGCCTGTGTTACCTGCTGATATGACTGCGTCCGCCTGCCCTCTTTTCGCGAGTTTGGCAAGAACTGCGATAGAGCTCTTGGGCTTTCTTCGCAAGCTCTCGACAGGGGTTTCTGCCATCTCAATAACGTCTGGCGCATGAACAACACTTATCATGCCTTTCCTTGACTTCATAGAAGAAAGTAAAGCTTCTATTTGATCTTCAGGACCTACGAGAATTATCTCGTCATCCTCAGAGAGCTTTTCGATAGCCTCCAGTGCACCGGAAATAATCTCTTTGGGGGCGTTGTCGCCTCCCATTGCATCGATTGCTATACGCATGTTATTATGCCTGTCAGGACTCCTCAGCGAGTTTCAGCGTTATTTTCGGGTTAACATAGCCGCAATTCGAACATGCGGCATGAGGCAGTTTCGCCTGGTCGCATTTCTTGCACACCGAATAGTTCGTTGCCTTCAGACTGTGATGGCTCCTTCGGCTTCTTGTCCTGCTTCTACTTGTTTTTTTAGCTGGTAACATATTCAATTGCTCCGAATTATCACGAAAAACAGCTTCTGAAACGCTTTACTGAATTCTTTTTACCACAAAATGCCAATCTTCGCATTCCAAAAACCATATTAAAAACTGCTTTAATAGTTTAACAAAAGCTTTTTGTCAAGTCAAAATTAGCTTTAATATTCTTTTTTCAAAATGAATTCTTTATCGGATATTTGTAACTTCACCCGAAGAATCTGTCGACAGTTGAAATCCGGACTGATTGAAAAACAGCTAAATGAAAATCTTTTTTAAACTATTTCGCAAATCCGGTCAAATCAGGTATAATATTCGCGAGTAACTGTAGAATTTATAATTAGAAACAGAACGCAAGTTGATTATTGTTAGGAGCAGAAATGTCAGGTCATTCACATTGGGCTGGAATAAAATATAAAAAGGCCGCCAACGATGCAAAACGCGGCAAAGTCTGGAGCAAGGTTTCCCGAATGATAATAGTCGCCGCCAAAAACGGCGGAGGCGACCCGTCTGCAAACCTGGCTTTGCGATACGCTGTAGATAAGGCAAAAGCCGCAAACATGCCTAAAGATACGATCGAAAAGGCTATCAAGAAAGGAACAGGCGATATAGCGGGCATCACTTTTGAAGAGGTGCTCTACGAAGGATACGGTCCCAACGGTGTAGCTGTAATGGTGGATGCTCTGACAGATAACCGCAACAGGACCGGGCCCGAGATTAAGAAGATTTTCGAGAAGCATGGCGGCTCACTAGGAAGCAGCGGCTGTGTCAACTGGATGTTCAGCCAGAAAGGCCTCATTACAGTAAACAACGCCAACGTCGATGAAGAGCAGATCCTGGAGATTGCTCTGAACGCAGGAGCGGACGACGTGAAAACTGAAGGCGATATTTCGGAGATTACCTGCGCGCCAGCCGCTTTCGACGAGCTGAAAAAAGCGCTTGACGACAATGAAATACCCACAGAAGTTGCAGAAATCTCAATGGTGCCGCAGACAAC
This sequence comes from Sedimentisphaerales bacterium, assembly GCA_037380865.1. Classification (GTDB taxonomy): domain Bacteria; phylum Planctomycetota; class Phycisphaerae; order Sedimentisphaerales; family Anaerobacaceae; genus JAFGPS01. Next base: position 8,037 of record JARRRJ010000001.1, on the reverse strand, counting down.
AGTCGAAATCACTGATACGCATACCGCAGAAAGAATTATTTCGCTCATGGAAGCATTCGATGACCATGATGACGTACAGAACGCGTATTCCAACTTCGATATTCCTGAGGAGGTAATGCAGAAAATCTCCTGAATCAAGAAGAGATTTTTTCACTACCAACGTTATACTCCATCTTCACTCTCAAGTTCGGAAACTCGTTTTTCGGCAAATTGATACCTTTCCTCGCCAAGCCGGCTGACCAGCTCTTGATCAGGATACATCGTGTGAAATTGTGCACGAAACTGGTCCTCGATGTCAATTGCTTTCTTATATTGCTCAATCGCTACATCTCTCATGCCAAGTTTCTCGGCAATTTGTGCAAGGTTGAAATGCAGACGCCCGCTGCCGGGATAGCGATCCACAGCCTGGGATCCGAAATCAAAAGCATTTGTGAGCCAGCCGGCCTTTTCCTCCTCAGGTGAAACTTCGGAAAGTCTCTGGAAGACTTGGGACAAATCGTCGAAGTTTTTGTAACTTGCGCTGTCACGCTTGATCGCATTCCTCAGGCACGTCTGAGCTATCAGCAGAAGCGGATAACTTCTTGATGGTATCATCTCGGCATTCTGCATATACATTTTTGCATCGAGTGAGAGTGCATAAGGGCTTAATTTATCATCCCTGGCTGCTGATTCCAGCAGGTTATGCGCCTGTTCAAGCCGACCCTGAGAAAAGGCTGCATTTGCCAGACTGATTTTTCCCGTCGAGCGTGCGACAGGCAAGAGCACAAAAATGAGGAAGATACAGGAGGCTGCAATGCCCAGTAATATGGCTTGAAACGGCCCGTTAATTATTCGAAAAGGACCGGGCAAAGTATTGTTAAATATCTTCTTCTGCTGGTTGGTATTATTAGTATTAATTGCTATTAGAGTTGCAATGAGAAACCAGAACGTAGTATATATGCCGGGTTCGAAAATTGCATAGTCTGTTAAATTATGCAAAAGCACTCCCAGAAGCGCACAGAAAATAATCGCGACAATTGTATTTCTTATTTGAACACCATCTTCATTGTCTGTTCCGGGACCAGTATATCTAAGCAAAAGAAGCAAACTTGCGATAAATACGGCAACTGGAGGAAAGAAATACCTGATTATTATGTAGATTACTACTAGGATGTCGGGTGATTTCAGTGCCGGCCATATAGTAAGCCGGATGAGCAGGACGATGAACCATGTACAAAATATTACGTTTACGAGCGTTTTGTTCAGGACTGGTTTGTACTCATTATCCGAACGTACAGAAACTTGCGTGCTGCTTCCGGCAATTTTCCACAAAGGCAGAAAAATCATCATTAAAAAACCGATAAGTCCCAAAGGACCATATTGCGTCAGAATATTTAACGCGAAATTATGGGGGTCCGTGACAGTCTCGAGTGCGCCTGCAGGCTTGTAATGAGGATAAAATATACTGAAATTGCCAGGCCCGACTCCAGTCCAGAAATGAGCCATAAACATCCTGGCAGACGCTTGCCAGTACTGCCACCTGACGAGCATCGAGTTGCCCCCGGGAAGAGTGTCATAAGTCAATCCGTACCAGGCTATCACTAATACCCCGGCAAGGATTATCAAGACAAAAACTGCCAAAACAGTCTTGCGATGGTTTTTGAGCCGAGAGCCGAATTTATGATACAGAGCGAAAAGTGCCATTGCAAAAAACAAACCAATTATCGCGCCTTTGCTTTTCGTCAGAAAAACCGCAGCTATCAGGATTATCACAAGGATGTCACCTACGTAGTATTTTCGCTGCTTTTTCTGGTCGTTTCTTCTTCTTAACAACCTGTCAATCGTTAGCGCAGCCGCTGCAAAATACGCCATCAGTAAAAAAGAACCTGCTGAGTTGCGCGTCGTAAAGTACGCTCTTGCATTGTCCGCATAAAGTCTCTGCTTGAGAAGAAAATACTGCAGTGACCCCTCTTCTATATTAAGAGTTTCCAGGATACTATCGGGATTCTCTTCAAATTGCTCGGCTGTCTCTCGATTAAGGAACAACAACTGATCTACACACTGGTAAGCAGACACTACACCCAGGACCGCTATAACAACAAATACGAGCCGGGCTTTTGCAGAAGTGTCGATAATCTGGACCAGCAGAATTGCGCACAAGATGGGAGTGAACAAAGAAACAATGTTGTTTATTGCCAGCCTTTTGTCGGAAGCCGCAAAACCTGAAACCACTGCCGCAATTGTAAAAATGACCAGGCCGATTTCGATCCCCGTTGGTCTGTAGACAAATTCTCTGCCGGCCCGACTCCATGCCAGCCAGAGGATGAATGAAAAAAACAGAGCCGCTGATACATATAAACTGTACAGGCTGTCACTGGCCGTAATAGAAATATTGCTCGTCTGCATCGTGGGTCCCTCGGTATATATTACCCTGAGCATAATAATACCAAGATAGAAAACGAGCAGAGCGTATTCGAATATTACCAGAGACTTACTTTTATCTCTGTGCTCTTTAATCGGTACTTTTTTCATTTTTGGCAGTAGTCTCGAAGACAGCTATAATTGATAGTATCATGACTGTTTGGATGAAAATAAGAATAGCTCCCGCCAGGTTCACCTGGTACAGGAATGCGGCGCCAAGACCGGTGCAAAGCGTCGCAAGATAAAGAATCAGCGCAGTTTGCGTATCGCTGAAGCCGTGCTTTTTAATGCGATGGGAAAAATGCTGAGTGTCACCCACGAAGGGACTCTTCCCCTGCATTATTCTGAGAAAAGTTACGCTGATAAAGTCATAGAGCGGCACAGCCAGAACAATGAGCGGTACGAAAATCGAGTACCATCGCCCGCTCAGTGCTTCATGATAATACGTCGTTCGCAGGCTCAGCAGAGCAACAAAAAAACCCACCACAAGCGAGCCTGCGTCACCCATATATATTTTCGCGGGCGGAAAATTAAACGCCAGAAAGCCCAGGAGCGTACCAATAAAAACAATCGCAAGAGCACTGACGAACACCTGCCCGTTCAGCGCCGCGATGGAAAACAGAATCCCGCTTGTGATTACTGCAATCCCCGCTGAAAGACCGTCCATATTATCGAGAAAATTAAATGAATTAATAATCAAAACTATCCAGAAAGCAGATAGAAGTGAAGTAATGATTTTGTTTTCGATAAAAAATTCCACGCGTATGTCAGCGAAATAAGCTGCGCATAACGCAACTGCAAGCTGAACACCAAGCTTGAAGAAAGGTCCGAGATGCTTTCTGTCATCAAACAAACCGAGCAGGAATAAAACGAAGACAAGACCGAGTATAATCAGAAGCTTGCCGATAACGTTCACAAAACCCTGGGTATGGACAGTTACCGACCGGCCAAGCCAGTCAAGATGACCTGGAACAGCAAGGAATACTACAACCGCAACAGATGCACCGATTATTATCGCTAAAGTAGCAAAGATTGCGATTCCGCCGCCAAGGGGAACAATGTTTTTCGAGAATCTGTTTTCGGCAGGCTTCGATACAAATCCTAACCTGAGTGAAAATTTTCGTACGATGAAAGTCAAAGCCAGCGACAAAACGAAAGAATCAATCAATAAGAAAGTCGACAATAACGATAGCATATTATTTACAGCGAGTCCTTAACCAAACGCGATTATTTATTCTTTCATTGCAATAATACATATTTCATAAGCTGGTTTTATAATATGAATTGCTCTTCTTATCAATCTAAAACCCGATTCTCCCAGATGTAATTTGACCGCCCAGACGGAAGAAAACCTGTCATAGCCGAATTTGCGAATACCTGCTTTATCGTTTCTACCAGCAGGAAGCTCTATCTCGAAACCCATATCAGTCACAAGATTGCCGAGTGTCTGGACATTCCAGGAATAAAGATGATGATTGGGCTCGTTCGGATTGTAATAGCGATACCTTTTTTCCTTTTCATAAGGCACGAACAAAAGCAGCTTGCCTTTGTTGCGCAGTATGCGTCTTGCATCCCCGAAAAACTCAACAGGATTAGCCATGTGCTCAAGCACGTGATGGCATACTAGCGCGTCTGCGGAAGAATCAGCAACAGAACCGACATCTTTCACAAACTCAATTCCGTGAAGCCGAACAGTTTCAGCGAGGTGTTCAGATAAATCGTATCCTAATTTCTTCTCGCAGTTTAATTCAGCGAGGTTCCAGCCGCTGCCAACTCCGTATTCGAAAACAACGTCATTTCTGCCGATATGAGAGCTGATTTTTTCCGCTCGCAATTTCGCAACCCAGTGATATGCCGTGTCGGGAATAGAGCGTTTGCCTTCGTGGTATTCTCTACCTTGTGATCCTGTGTATCTTTGTTTTATTTTCTCTTCGAAGGTCATCGGAAAAGCACCGATCTATTTCTTCCCTGCATTATACACTTTCAGCTGCTCAAGCAGCCTTTCCCTGACTTTGCTGAAAAAATCAAAATAGCTCTGCTGCCTGTAGTCTGGATACGTGTATTCAAGAGCGCACCATTTGCCTTTATCGAAAATCAGCGTCACTTCAGCATAGATTTTTTTGCCGATATATATACGATGCGAGTAGTTTTTTGTCGTTGCCAGTACAAGCTTCGAAGGCTCGATAATCCCGGGATCCAGATTAACAGGACGCGGCAGAGGTAACGCCAGTGCTTTCGACAACTTTTGCTCAAGCTTATTGGTCTGAAGTTTTATTTTAGCTAACTTGCCCGGCTCAATCAATTTATCAACACTGACAAATTTTCTCAATATGCGATTGCCCGTCTGCTCGTTGTAATAATCAGTTTTGTCGAAAGGCCATACGTCACTTGAAAAATCAAGCCTTCCGAATTTGTCGGAAAGTGTATCGATTGCCGTATGCAAACACTGGTGGTTGGCAGCTAAGATGCCGATTACGAGCTTTACAGGCTGTGGGTCTTTCAGTTGCCACATAAAAAATCCTAATATCGAAATCCTAAATCCTGAACAAATTCTAATCTCCAGACAGCCAATTTTCAAAATAGTTTTAAATTTCGCTAATTTGAATTTTGTATATTGTTGAAGATTTAGGATTTAGTGCTTAGTATTTTATATTGTGAGCGAAGTTTATAAACCAGCTCGGCTACACGAGTGTGAGCATCTTCAATTTTAATCTTCTCACTTTCGCTTTCCCTGCGAAGTTTTATCTCGACATTACCTTCCGCGACAGACTTCCTCCCTGCCGCAATCCGAATGGGAATCCCAATCAGGTCTGCGTCTTTGAACTTCGCGCCGGCACGCAGAACTCTGTCATCCAGCAGGACGTCAACTCCATTTTCAAGCAGCTTTTGATATATATTTTCCGAGACTTTCACAACCTGCTCGTCGTCCTGGTTGACACACGTTACTATTACTTCGAACGGTGCAATGCTTATCGGCCAGATAATACCATCCTTGTCATTTCCGAGCTCAATCGCAGAAGCCATGATTCGATTTACACCGATTCCGTAGCAGCCCATGAGGAAGGCTTTTTCGTTATCGTTCTCATCCAAATACTTTGCATTGAGTTTTTCGCTGTACTTTGTTCCGAGCTTGAAAACCTGCCCAATTTCAATACCTTTCTTGAAAAGCAGTTTCTTGCTGTCATGCGTATCGCCTTTTCGAGCGTGCCTGATATCATCTATAACAACATTATCGCCTTCGAGCGGAAAATCCCTTCCCGGCACAACATTTCTTATATGATAATCAGTTTTATTTGCACCTGTAACACCGATGGCCATCGCGGCACCAGCCTAATCGATTATCATCTTATCCACTGTTTCTACCATTCCAACCGGCCCGGCAAAGCCTACGTTTGCATTCGAGATCCTTACTATTGTAGCTTCATCTGCGAGCTCAATTTTCCCCCCGCCTGCCGCGATGCCCAGCTTTTCCTCGTTAACATCATGGTCGCCGCGAATTAGCGCCGCTATTGTTTGCTCGCCCTTCGAATAAATCAGAGTCTTTATCATATCCTCTGGTTTTGTTTTCAGAAAATCACAAACAGCTTCTATACTGCCCACGTGAGGCGTATAAACTTCCTGCATCGCGGTAATTTCTTCAGACGCTTCCTGTTTAGGCAAGGAATCAACACTCGCTCTTTCCAGATTAGCGGCATACGAGCCGTCTTGTGTATATACAATCGTGTCTTCACCGGACTCACAAGGCACCGTAAACTGATGCGAGCCTGAGCCTCCCATCTCGCCCACTTCAGCTTCTACGATAACATATTCCAGTCCGCAACGAGTGAAAATCCTGCAATATGCATTATACATTGCCATGTATGTTTCATGAAGACTTTCGGGACTATCATGGAAACTGTAAGCATCCTTCATTATAAATTCGCGAGAGCGAATGGGCCCGAAACGCGGGCGAAATTCATCCCTGAACTTCGGGCTTATCTGGTACAGGTTAAACGGAAGCTGCTTATAAGAGCTTATCTCATTAGCCGCAAGAAATGTCACTACCTCTTCCGCTGTAGGTCCGAGAACATTTTCCCTGCCGTGCCTGTCGGTAAGGTGACACATTGTTTCGCCGTAATCAACGTCCCGACCCGTCCTGTGCCAAAGCTCCCACGGCTGAAGCGAAGGCATCATTATCTCCTGCGCGCCTGTCGCGTCCATCTCCTCTCGAACAATATTCATAATCTTCAAGAGACTTCTCCAGCCAAGCAGCAAATAGGTATACGTGCCGCTGGCGACTTTTCGCATCATTCCCGCGCGAAGCAATAGTTGATGACTTATGATTTCCGCATCAGCGGGAACTTCCTTAATAGTCGGTACAAATATCCGGCTGTATCTCATCGCATTTTCTCGTAAACTGAATGTTAATACTGCCCTGGAAAAACACTTACCCGCTTACGGCTTCCAGGTTACACGGTAAATCACTCTATCTCTCAAAGCGGCCGCTTCGAATCCCCCCTCATCTGAAACTTCAATGCCGCAAATAATCTTCTGGTATCTGGTACCTTCCTGATCATCTGTTACCATAAAACACTGGTTCCCCTCTTGTGCCAGAAAAGCCATATGAGCGCCGTCAGGTGTGAAAACCGGCGCACTTAGAATTGCATCGTATTTTCCTTTGTCCGAGCCATTCACGACCATGCTGAATTTGCCTTCGTTGGAACCGATGTGAGCCAACTTAACGCCGTTCGGACTGAATGTCAATCCGCCAACCTGATCATACCCTTTGCCAGCTTTTCCATCGACAACAACCTGCCATTTTTCGCCGGCCTTAACCGCATAAGCACAGTGCTCGCCGTCAGAACTGAAAATAAGACTATTATTACCGATACCGTCGTATTCCGGCTCGACCTTCTGATCGAGAACTACAACCTGTTTTCCCTCTGTTCGAGCGATGTAAGCAATATGACTGCTGTTCGGACTGAAAATCGGCAACGTTCCGATTGCTTCCATTTCAGGACCGGGCTCATTATCCACAACCACGAACAAATTGTTATTCCTGCTTATAATATAAGCCAGACGCTTGCTATCAGGGCTGTAAACAAGCGAGCCTTCGATTATCAGGCCATATTCCCGCGCCGGCTCATCATCTACGAAGCAGAGCCATTTATCACCGATCATCGAGATATAAGCAAAATGCTTTCCGTCGGGACTGAATATCATCCCCCCAAATTCGTCGAATTCTTTGCTCACGACGCCATTCCTGACAACACAGTACTTTTCGCCTTGTTTCGCTACATAGGCAAGCTGCGCGCTGTCTGCACTATATGTCAAAGCGCCGATTCCGTCAAATTGAGGACCCGCCTGTCCATCGACAACCGCAAACCATTTCCCTTCTTTTTGGGCCGCATAAGCTAAATGCGCGCTGTCGGGACTAAAGACGGGAGTGCCTCCGATTACATCGTACAGAGGATCCTCTTTTCCATCTACGACGAGTCTCCATTTATCATCTTCAGCAGCCGCAAATGTTATGCGCTTGCCGTTAGGACTCATAGCCAGCGTTCCTTGCCCTATGCCGCTATACGCCTGACTGACCTTGCCATCATTGACAACAAATAATTCCTCACCCTTTTTGGCGATGTAAGCTAAATGCTCGTT